>DASSPC010000105.1:0-13555 GCA_035699865.1 Oryzihumus sp.
GCGCACCCGGTGCACCATCAGTGCCAGCGCAGAGGTCTCGCCCCGCCCCTCGAGCAGCATGCGGGTGATCTCCCCGCTGGCGTCGGACCACCGGCGCTGGCGACGGGCGCGCTCGTACAGCTGGGCGTTGTCGATCGCCACCCCGGCGTTGGCGGCCAGCGCGATGAGCATCGACTCGTCGTCGGCGGTGAACTCCGGTGCCCCCTGCTTCTCGGACATGTAGAGGTTGCCGAACACCCGGTCGCGGATCCGGATCGGGGTGCCGAGGAAGCTGTGCATGGGCGGGTGCCCGGGCGGGAACCCGCTGGACTCGGGGTGTGCCGAGATGTCCCGCACCCGCCGGGCCCGTGGGTCGCGGATGAGCAGGCCGAGCACCCCGCGGCCACGGGGCGGGTCCCCGATCGCGGCGCGCTCCTTCTCGGTGAGTCCGTAGGTGATGAACTCGCTGAGGTGCTCACCGTCCGGCCCGAGCACGCCAAGGGCACCGTAGCGGGCGTCGACGAGCTGGCAGGCCGAGCGGACGATGCGGGCCAGCACCACGGACAGGTCGAGGTCGGCGCTGACGGCCACGACGGCGTCGAGCAGCGCCCCGAGCCGCTCCTGCGAGCGTTGGGCCGTGCGTGCCCGCCCGCGCAGCTGCTCGAGCAGGTCCTCCAGCTCGAGGGCGGCCGGCCACGGCGAGCCTTCGCCGAGGTCGATCCTCTCCTCACCCACACCAAGATCTTAGGCAGCACAGTGGTTCTGGCGACCGTCCCTTTGACGTAGCAATACCTTCCCGCGCCGGACGGGCCCGGCCCGGGGTCGGTATCACGGGTGGCCGGCTACTCCCGCAGCCTCCTCAGCCCCGCCCGCCAGGGCAGGTCCGGTGCGGGAGCCACGCGCACCCGCGCGTCGACGACGAGGGGGTGCTGGTCCCCCACGATGACCGGGTTGAGGTCGAGCTCGACCACCTCGGGCACCTGGTCCATGAGCTCGGAGACCTGGTGCACCAGCCGGGTCAGGGCGTGCGGGTCGGCCGCCGACTGCCCGTGCGGGCCGCGCACGGCACCGGCGCAGCGCAGCGAGCGGAGCATCACCGCGGCCTCCGGCTCGGGGACCGGGGCCAGCCCCCAGGCCCGGTCGGGGTCGACCTCGGTGTCGACGCCGCCCCGGCCGACCATGACCAGCGCGCCCCAGTGCGGCAGTCGCACCCCGCCCACGATCAGCTCGGGACGGCCGTGCACCTGGGGCTGCACCACGAAGTCGGTGACGGCGTCGTCGAGGCGGGTGAGCATGTCCCGGGCCGCGGCACGCACCTCGTCGGCCGAGCGCAGGCCCAGCACGACCGCGCCGTGGACGCTCTTGTGCAGCAGCGTGGGGCCCAGGCCCTTGAGCACCACCGGGAACGGAAGCATCGCCGCCGCCTCCGCCGCGGTGCCCGGGTCGTCGGCCTCGATCACCGGGACCAGCTCGACGTCGTGGTCGCGCAGCAGGGTGCGCACCTGCACCGGGGTCAGCCACGCACCGGCGGGGCTGGCCTTCAGCACCTCCTGGACCACCGACCGCGCCGCCTCGTCCCGCTCGTGCGGCACGACTGGGCCGGGAGCCTCGCCGGCGGGCGCCGGCGCCGGCTCGGACCCCGGCGCCGGCGCAGTCACGGGGGCCGCCGCGGTCCGGGCCTCGGCGCGTTCGGAGGCGCGGGCCGACCACGCCACGGCATTGGCCAGCGCCCGCACCGCGTGCTGCGGGTCGGCCACGGCCGGCACCACCGCCCCGGGGTCGGCGGCCAGCTCCACCCCGCTGGCCACGAACGCGGTGCGGGGGTGGTCCCGGGCCACCTGGTCGAGCATGTCCCGCACGATGGCGGCCGGGAGCTGCTCCAGGGCGATGACCACGGCGACCACGGCGTCCACGCCCGGGTCGTCGGCCAGCGTGCTGACCGCGGCGGTCAGCTGGGCCAGGTTGGCAGCGGCGGTGGTGTCGACCAGCGGCCCGATCGCCGCGCTGCGGGGCAGCAGGCTGCGCAGGCGCATGACCGTGTGCTGGGTCAGCTCCGGGCCGAGCAGCCCCGCCTCGGCACACGCGTCGAGGGCCAGCACGCCCGTCCCGCCGGAGTTGCCGACGACGACGGTCCGGGCTCCCCGCGGCGGACGCTGCATCGCGAGCACCGCGGCGGTGTCGACCAGCTCGGTGAGGGAGTCGACCCGCAGCAGCCCGGCGCGGCGGCACAGGGCGTCGACAGCGGCGTCGTCTGCCGCGGCTGCCCCGGTGTGGCTGTGCGCCGCGCTGGCCGCGACCGGCGTGCGGCCACTCTTGAGCAGGACGACGGGCATCGACCCGACCATGGCCGCGGTGCTGCGGACCACCTGCTCGGGCTCCTCCATGCTCTCGACGTGCACCACGGCGACCTTGGTGCGCCGGTCCTCCGCGGCCCAGGCGAGCAGGTCGGCGGGGCCGACGTCCGGGGAGTTGCCGATGGTCACGAGGGTGGAGACGCCCAGGCCGCGGGCGGCCAGCATCGCCACGATCGAGGCCGCCACGGCCCCGGACTGGGCGATCACCGCGACCGGACCGCGGGCCGGGGCGCTGGGCAGGAAGCTGGCGTCCAGCCGCAGCGCCCGCTCGGTGTTGACCAGCCCCATGCAGTTGGGGCCCAGCAGGCGCACCCCGCCGTCCCGGCAGATCTGGCGCAGCTCGGCCTCGGCGGCCGCACCCCCGTCGCTCTCCCCGAACCCCGCGCTGAGCACCGCCATCGCACCGACCCCCCGGGTGACGCAGTCGCGCGCGACCTGCAGCACCGACTCGGCGGGCACCGCGACCACCGCGAGGTCCACGGGCCCCGGCAGGTCGGTCACCCGGCGCTGGGCGACCACGCCGGCGACCGGGTGCCCGCGACGGTTCACGGCATACAGCTGGCCACGGAACTCGCCGCGGCGCAGGTGGGTGAGCACCTGGTGGCCGACCCCGTCCCGGCGGGCGCCCGCGCCGACCACGACGACGGACTGGGGCCGCAGCAGGGGCGTCAGCGAGCGCACCACCGCGGCCCGCTGCCGCTCGGCCACGGCCCGCTCGAGCTCGGCGGTCCCGCGCAGCGACAGGGTCACGACGAGCGAGTCGCTGCCCTCGACCTCGGTGTGCAGCGGCAGCCCCAGGTGGGCGAAGACCTCCAGCATCTGGGCGTTCGTGCGCAGCAGCCAGGCGGCCATGCTCCGCACGCCCCGGCCGCGCGAGCGGGCCACCAGGTCCTCCAGCATGAGCGTGCCCAGCCCCCGCCCCTGGTGGGCGTCGTCGACCAGCAGGGCCACCTCCACCGAGGTCGGCGAGAGCCGGTGCGTCGAGCCCACCCCGACGAGCTCGCCGCGCCAGGTCGCCACCACGGTGTCGGTGGTGCGTGCGGGGTCGAACAGCTCCTCGACGTAGCCGACCGCCGTGGGCCGGGCCGCGGTGAGGAACCGCTGGTAGGCCGAGCGCGGCGACAGCGCCTGCACGAGGTGGCCCAGGGCTGCCCTGTCGTCCGCCGCCACCGGCCGCAGGTGCAGCGTGACGCCGTCGCGGGAGAGCGTGTCGTAGGCCGCCTGGTCGGGCAGGTCGGGGACGGAGCCGCGGGGGCCGACGGGCGCGGGCGTGGCGGTGGGCATGTCCGGTCCTCCAGTCGGGGTGCTCTGCCTCCACCGTTTCGCGGACCGGGACGACGCGGTCAGGCACTAGGTCCCACGCGGAGGGGCGACACGCCGTGCCCCGCGGGGACCTAGTGCCCTTCCGGGTGCTCGCCGCCGGACGGGACGGTGAAGGTGCCCCACGAGGCACTGGACCCGACCCGGGAGACCCGATGCGCGCCGCACTGCTTCCCGACTACAAGGCCGACCTGGTCATCGACGACGTGCCCGTCTCCGACCCGGGGCCGGGCGAGGTGCTGGTCCGCGTGGCCGGCGCCGGCCTGTGCCACTCCGACCTGCACCTGGTCGCCGGCGAGGTCCCGGTGCTGCCCACCTTCCCGTGGATCCTCGGGCACGAGGTCAGCGGCTACGTCGAGGCCCTCGGCCCCGGGGCCCACGGCTTCGAGCACGGCGAGCCGGTCGCGGTCTTCGGCGGCTGGGGCTGCGGCATGTGCCGGCTGTGCCTGGCCGGCGAGGAGCAGCTGTGCGCCACCACGTCGTGGGTGGGCATCGGCCAGCCGGGCGGCTTCGCCGAGTTCCTGGTCGTGCCCAGCCCGCGGCACCTGGTCCCCCTCGGCGACCTCGACCCCGTCAGCAGCGCGCCGCTGGCCGACGCGGCGCTGACCCCCTACCGCGCGGTGCGCCGCTGCCTGCCCCGGCTGGTCCCGGGCACCACGGCGGTCGTCATCGGTGCCGGCGGCCTCGGGCAGTATGCCGTGCAGCTGCTGCGCGAGCTCAGCGCCGCCAGGGTGGTCGCCGTGGAGCCCTCCGCCGCGCGACGCGCGACGGCACTGGAGCTGGGCGCCCACCTCGCGCTCGACCCCGCCGACGAGGACCTCGAGGGCGTGTCCGCGGCCGCCGTCATCGACCTCGTCGGCTCCGAGCAGACGCTGGCGCTGGCCGGCCGCCTCGCCGCCCGGCGCGCCGAGGTCGTCATCGTCGGCCTCGCCGGCGGGACCCTGCCCGTCAGCCCGCTCACCCTGCCCGCGGAGGTGCGGGTCTCCGGCTCGATGTGGGGCACCCGCACCGAGCTGGCCGAGGTCATCGAGCTGGCCCGCGCGGGCCGGCTCACCACCCGCGTGCACGAACGCGACCTGGCGGCCGTCAACACGGCCATGCACGACCTGGCCCGCGGGGACGTCGACGGACGCATCGTCCTCGTCCCCTGAGCTCCCACCACCCCGAGGAGAGTCACATGCCCCGCACCCCGGTCCCCCAGGGCAGCATCGTCGTCGGCCTGGACAGCTCCCCCACCGGCGTCGCAGCGCTGGAGTGGGCGGTCCAGGAGGCCTCCCGCCGCAACCTGCCGCTGCACCTGCTGCACGCCTACTTCCACGAGCTGTGGCTCGCCGCGCCGCCGGAACGGCCCGAGGCACTGGCCCGCACGGACGAGGTGGTCGAGGCCGCGGTGGCCCGGGTGCGCTCCCTGGACAGCGAGCTGCGGCTGACGTGGGACGTCCCGCTCGGCTCGGCCGCCGGTGAGCTCGTGGCCGCCTCCGAGCACGCCGACACGGTCGTGGTCGGCGCCCGCGGGCGGGGCGCCGTCGCCGGCGTCCTGCTGGGCACGGTGTCCCTGACCGTCGCCATGCACGCCCACTGCCCGGTCGTCGTCGTCCACGGCGGGGCGACCGAGGACGGCCCGCAGGCCGGACGGGTGGTCGTCGGCATCGACGGCTCGGAGGCCTCCGCCGCCGCGATCGGCCACGCCTTCGCCCAGGCGTCCTCCCGGGGCACCGGCCTGACCGCCGTGCACTGCTGGTGGCTGCAGATCTCCGAGGGCGAGATCGCCGGGACCGCCGAGGCCCAGGGGCCCGCGGACGTGGCCGAGTCCGGCCGGCTGCTCCTGGCCGAGTCCCTGGCCGGCTGGCGCGAGAAGTACCCCGACGTCGACGTGCGCGAGCTGGTCCTGCAGGAGTTCCCGGTCGAGTCGCTCATCGCCCAGTCCGCCGGTGCCGCCCTGATCGTGGTCGGCAGCCGCGGCAAGGGCGGCTTCACCGGGCTGCTGCTCGGCTCGGTCAGCCAGGGCGTGTTGCGCGGTGCGCACTGCCCCGTTGCCGTGGTGCGCCCGACCGCGTAGCCCCCACCCGGCATACCCGGGGGTGCACCACTGACCATCGGCCGGCTCCCGCAGGGGAGGCCGGCCGGTGGGCTGTGTCGCGCGACGAAGGGGCTACTCGAGGTGGGCGACGGTCAGGACGTCGCAGTCGGCGTGCACCTGGCAGTAGCCGGCGACGTGGTCGACCGCGTCGGGCAGGTCGCGTCCGATGACGAGGATCCCGGCCTGCCGGCTGCGCTCGCACAGGATCCGTCCGGCCTCCCCCTCGAGCACCTCGAACGAGCAGGGCACCCGCGACTGGCCCCGCAGGGCGCGCAGCGCCGCCCGGAACGTGCCACGGTCGGCGTCGGCGCGGTCCTCCTCGTTCAGCCCCGGCGGCAGGACCTGGATGAAGCGCACCCGGCAGCCGCGGCGCACCGCCTCGCGCACGGCAGCCCGAGCCACCGCCTCGGCGGAGCCGTTGTGCACCAGCCCGGCGACCACGTCGCCCGCCAGCGGGCTCCTGGCCGGCGCCGGGCCAGCAGCTGCCTCGTACAGAGTCATGAGCCCACTGTGGCCAGCGGTGCGGCCGGGCGATCAGGGCCGAACGTCCCACCGGGCCCCCGTGCGGGCAGGGAGGGGACCTTGGGCCCGGCTGCCCCCGGCCACGGCCCCCGCACCATGGCCACCATGGGGACCACCTTGACCTTCCTGGGGGCGGCCGGCACGGTCACCGGCAGCGCGTTCCTCCTCGAGCGCGGCACGCAGAGGGTGCTGGTGGACTGCGGGCTCTACCAGGGCGAGCGCGAGTGGCGCCGGCGCAACTGGGAGCCCTTCGCCGTCGACCCGGCCACCATCGGCAACGTCGTCCTCAGCCACGCTCACCTGGACCACTGCGGCTACCTCCCGGCGCTGGTCCGCCAGGGGTTCACCGGGCCGGCGTGGTGCACCGAGGGCACCGCGGCACTGGCGGCGATCGTGCTGCGCGACAGCGCCCACCTGCAGGAGGAGGACGCCGAGCACGCACGCGAGGCCGGGTACTCCCGGCACGACAAGCCGATGCCGCTGTATGACGGCGCCGACGCCGAGCGGGCGATCGAGGCCCTGTGCCCGTGCGACTACACCCTCCCGGTGCCGCTGGCCGACGGGTTCACGCTCAACCTCACCCGGGCCGGGCACATCCTGGGGTCCGCGTCCTCCCGCGTCGACGTCGACGGCTCCTCGGTCCTGTTCTCCGGAGACCTGGGCCGGCCCACCCACCCACTGCTGCTCCCGCGGGAGGACCCGCCGGCGGCCCGCACGGTGGTGGTGGAGTCCACCTACGGCGACCGCAGCCACCCCGCGCCGGGCCGGCACCCGCACGCCGTGCTCGCCGAGGCGATGCGCCGGGCCGAACGGTTGCGCGGCGCCGTCGTGGTCCCGGCGTTCGCGGTCGACCGCACCGAGCTGGTCCTGCGCGCCATCAGCGAGCTGCTCGCCCGGGGCGAGGCCCCCGACCTGCCGGTCTACGTCGACAGCCCGATGGCGCTGGCGGCGCTCGAGGTCTACGCCCGCCCCGGCCTGCGCGCCGAGCTGCGCCCCGACGTCGGGCCGCGGCTGTTCGAGCTGCCCCGGGTCCACGCGGTCCGCACCGTGCAGGAGTCGGTCGCCCTGAACTTCCCCGAGGAGCCCTGCGTCATCGTCTCCGCCTCGGGCATGGCCACGGGCGGGCGCGTCGTGCACCACCTGCGGCACCTGCTGCCCGAGCGCCGCAACACCGTGGTGCTCACCGGCTACCAGGCGGTCGGCACCCGGGGCCGGGACCTGGCCGAGGGGGCACGACAGCTGAAGATGTTCGGCCGCTACGTCCCGGTGCGCGCCGAGGTGCTCGTGGACGAGGAGTTCTCCGTCCACGCCGACTCCGGGGAGGTGCTCGCCTGGCTGCGCCGGCTGCCCGAGCCCCCGGAGACGGTCTACGTCGTGCACGGGGAGCCGCCGGCCGCGGCCGTGCTGGCCGAGCGGATCCGCAACGAGCTCGACTGGACCGCGGTCGTGCCCCGGCACGGCGAGAAGGTCCGCGTCGACCCTGCCTGAGGCCGGCGGCCGCCACCCCGGCGTCCGGGGGACCTTGGGCCCTGCCTCCCCTCGCCCGGTCCGGGCGACCGTGGGCACACTCCCCCATGCCGCAGCCAGGAGGCCCCTCGATGGACGCGCTCGATGTCCCCCACCCCGTGATCACGGTCGGCAGTGACCTCACCTCCCGCGCCACAGCGGCGCTGCGGTGGGCGGCCGAGGAGGCGCGGCGACCCGGCCCGGTTGCCGCGACCCGCACGGCGCCGTCCGGGGGACCTTGGGCCCTGCCTCCCCGCGCCCGGTCCGGGCGACCGTGGGCACACTCCCCCACGCCGCAGCCAGGAGGCCCCCTGATGGACGCGCCCGATGTCCCCCACCCCGTGATCACGGTCGGCAGTGACCTGACCTCCCGCGCCACAGCGGCGCTGCGGTGGGCCGCCGAGGAGGCGCGACGCTCCGGCGCCCGGCTGCGCCTGGTCACGGTGTGGCACGCGGGGGTGGCCTCGCACGAGGTCATGCCGCCGGCGGCCGAGCGCGCCGCGATGATGGCCGAGGCCCTCGCCGACGCCGGGCTCGAGGAGGACGAGGCCTCCGTGGTCATGCTCGAGGGACGCGCCGGGCCGACCCTGGTCGAGGCCGCGCGCGGGTCCTCCCTGCTGGTGGTCGGTTCCGCCGGCCACGTGGGTGCGCTGGGGGCCATGTCCGGCAGCGTGAGCCGCTACTGCGTGCGCCACGCGCCCTGCCCGGTGGCCGTGGTCGGCCCGTCCGCCGCGCCCGGCCCGGTCGAGCGCGTGCTCGTCAGCGGCACCCTCGACCCCGAGGGCTCCACCTTCCGCTGGGCCGTCCGCCAGGCCCAGCGCGACCGCGCCGACGTCCACCTCATCGACTCCTGGTACCTCGAGCCGATCGTGCCGTCCTACCCCGAGCTCGACCTGCGGGTGCGCGAGGAGGCGCGTGACCGGCACGCCCGGATGCGCCAGCGCCTCGAGCAGATCTCCGGCGGCACCGTCCGGGTCACCGAGTCCCTGGCCTCGGGCCACGCGCGGGACGTGCTCCAGGCCAGGACCCGGTCCCGGGACCTGCTGGTCCTGCCGTATGCCGCGTTGCACCACATCTCGTTCGTGCACGGTCGCTGCCCGGTCGTCGTCCTGCCGCCGGAGGTCCCGGCTGCCGCGCCGGCCCAGCCGGCGACGGTCACCGAGACCGCCTCCAGCGTCGTGCCGCTGGCGTGAGCGACGACCGGGGCGAGGCCGCACCGTGAGCTCCACCGCGACCCGGGCGACCGGCATACCCGCCCGCCCGCCGCGGGACGCGGGGCTCGCCGTGGAGACGGTGGGACTGACCAAGCGCTACGGCCCCGCCGTCGGCATCGAGGACCTCGACCTGCAGGTCCGGGTCGGCGAGGTCTTCGGCTTCCTCGGCCCGAACGGCGCGGGCAAGACCACCACGATCCGGCTCCTGCTGGGCCTGATCCACCCCACCGCCGGGCGGGCCAGCCTGTTCGGGATGGACCTGGCCACGACGGGGCCACGCATCCGGGCACACCTGGGCTACGTCCCCGGTGACCTGTCGCTGTGGGAGCGCATGCGCGGCCACGACGTGCTCGCTCACCTCTCGCTGCTGCGTGGGGGCGTGCCCGAGCGGGCCTGGCGCACCCTCGCCGAGCGCTTCGACCTCGACCTGCGGCCCCGGGTGCGCGAGCTGTCCAAGGGCAACCGGCAGAAGCTCGGGCTGATCCAGGCGCTCATGCACGAGCCGGACCTGCTGGTGCTCGACGAGCCCACCACCGGCCTGGACCCGCTGGTCCAGGTGGAGTTCCACGTCGTCCTGCGCGAGCTCGTGGCCCGGGGGGCCACCGTGTTCCTGTCCTCCCACGTGCTGGCCGAGGTCGAGCAGGTCGCCGACCGTGCTGCGATCGTGGCCCGCGGGCACCTGCTGGTCGTCGACGACATCGAGGCGCTGCGGGGCAAGGCCCGGCGCCGGATCGAGCTGGACTTCCCCCGGGACGCGCCGCCGGGCCTGGCGGACGTCCCGGGGGTCGCCGACCTGCACGTCGCCGGCGGGCGGGCGTCGTGCAGCGTCACCGGGCCGCTGACCGAGCTGCTGCGCCTGGCCACGGCCCACGGGGTCGTCGACGTGCACACGCACGAGCCTGACCTCGAGGACGCCTTCGTCGGCTACGTGTCGGCCGGCCCGGTCCCGAGGACGCCCGGCCGGCAGGCCGCGAGCGCGACGTGACGGTGGTGAGCACATGAGCGCCGCAGTCCAGCCGGTGATGCCGGCCACCACCGAGCACGAGCTGGTCACCCCGCGCGCCGGCCGGCAGGCCCTCGCGGTCTGCGGGCGCGCCCTGGCCGAGCGGTGGCACTCGCTGGTGGGGTGGGGCGTCGCGATCGCGCTGCTCAGCGTCCTGCTGCTGTCGGTGTACCCCTCGGTGGCCCGCTCCCAGAAGACGATGCAGGACTTCCTGTCGCAGTACCCCGAGGGCCTGCGCCAGGCGTTCGGCCTCGACAACTACGCCACCGCGTCGGGCTACGTCCACGCCGAGCTGTTCTCCCTCATGGTGCCGATCGTGCTCATCTCGGTCGCGGTCGGCGCGGGTGCGGCGGCCACGGCCGGCGAGGAGGAGCACGGCACCGCCGACCTGCTGTTCTCCCTCCCGGTGGCCCGGGGCGCGGTGCTGGCCGGCAAGGCGGCGGCGATGGTGCTGGGCGTCGTCGCGATCGACGTCGTCCTGGTGCTCTCCCTGCTCATCGGCTCCGGTCCGGTGGGCCTGCACCTCGACACCGGACACCTGCTCGCCGCGACGGTGCAGGTGAGCCTCCTCGCGCTGATGTTCAGCGCCTTCGCCCTGGCCGTCGGGGCGTTCACCGGCCGTCGCGGGGCGGCCACGGGAGCGGCGATCGGCCTGGCCCTGCTGGCGTTCCTCGTCGAGACACTGGGTCCCCTGGCCGACTGGCTGGCGCCGTGGCAGCACTGGTCCCCGTTCCACTGGGCTCTGAGCAACCGGCCGCTGGCCCACGGTCTCGACACCAGCGGGGCCCTGTCCCTGACAGCACTCACGCTCGTGCTGCTCGCCGCCGCGACGCTGCTGCTGCACCGCCGGGACCTGCGCACCACCTGACCCCCCGTCCAGAACAGGGACCTTTGTACCCTTTTCGTCGCGGCCCGAGGTCGTTAGGCTCCCTCAGACACGAACGCGCCCGCCGCGTGCGGCGGGTTGAGGGCAGGGGCGCCACGAAGGACCCGCTGATGACGCTTGCCTCCGTCCACCAAGTCACCTACCACGACCTCGCGGACCTGATCCGCGAGGAGCGCCGCCACCTCACCGACGTGACCGCCGTGCTCGTGCGCGAGGCCTATCCCGTCCGGTCCGCCGGATCGGTCATCGCCTGCGTGCTGCGCTGCCGCGAGGAGCTCCTGCGCGCGGGCGTCCGCGCCGGCCTCGCTGACGCGGCGGAGACCATGGCCCGTCGCCGGCTCGGGCTCCCCGGCCACAGCTGAACCCTCCACCCACCCGCTGGCTGTCGCAGGGCAGCGGCCCCGCCACTTCCCGGTATGCCGGGTGCGCGCCTCCGGGTGTCCGCCCCCCGGCATCGTGGTGACCGGGCGCACCGGCCCGCGGCGCGGCATACCGGCCGGCCTCCTGGCGCTTGCCGGCACCGTCCAGGGGGCCGTCAGGACCTTCGTCTCTGGGGTGGCGCACGGGCCCCGACAAGGCTGAAGGCGACAGGCGACGACGCCCACGGACGAGGAGAACCCGATGCCCAAGACTGCTGCCCACCCCACCAAGCCCGCGCCCGGTTCGGCTCTGGCGCAACGACTTCGCGCGTTCGAGGACTTCCGGATGGGTTGGCCGCTCGGAGACCTGCTCAGCCACGAGCTGAGCGACCTGATGGAACGCACCACCGGCATGATCCGGGTCGAGGAGTCCACCGAGGACGGCTTCCTCGTCGTCCGCGCCGAGCTGCCCGGCATCGACCCCGACAAGGACGTCCACGTCACGCTCGAGGACGACGTGCTGACGATCTCGGCCGAGCGCCGCGACGAGCGTACCGAGGAGAACGAAGGGAACCGGCGCACCGAGTTCCACTACGGGAGCATGACCCGCCGGCTGCGGGTGCCGCGGGGCATCGACCCGGAGGCGATCGCCGCGACGTACCAGGACGGCATCCTCGAGGTGCGGGTGCCCGCGCCGGCGCCGACCGCCGAGACGCGCGAGATCGCCGTCCACCGCGCGGGGTCCTGACGATGCAGGGGCACAAGGGCGACCGCCTGGTCCTCGCCGCCAACCGGACCGAGGGCGCGGTGCGTGACGGCGAGATCATCGAGGTGCGCGGGGCCAACGGCGCCCCGCCCTACCTCGTGCGGTGGAGCGACGGGCACGAGGCCCTCGTGTTCCCCGGGCCGGACGCGATCGTGCACGCCCCGGACGAGGACCTGCACCACCGCGGCGGCACCGGGGCACCGGTGGAGCCACGCACGCCCGTCAAGCAGTGGCGGGTGCAGATCTCGGTGTACGAGCAGGGCGACGACACGGAGGCGTCTGCTGTCCTGCTGGCCGGGCCGGGCGACCACTTCGCCACCCACGGGCACAGCCACCGGTCCGCCGAGGACGACCCGGCGACGACGATCGGTGACGAGGTCGCCGTGGCGCGGGCGCTGCGCCACCTCGCCGACACGCTGCTCGCGACGGCCGAGACGCAGATCGAGCACGCCACCGGCAAGGACGCCTTCGTCCGGCCGGTGTGAGCACGCGGAGGGCTGACCGATGATGGGCTGGGGCTGGGGCGGCGGCTGGTTCGGGCTGTGGCTCGGGCTGGTCCTGCTCCTCGGGGTGGTCGCGGCGGTGGTGTTCGCACTCGTCGCCGCAGCCGGTCACCCGCAGGCCGGGCCCCCGGTCGGCCCTCCGCCGCCGACCGCCCCGCCGGGTGCCGCGCCGGTCAGCGAGGCCGAGCGCATCCTGGAGGAGCGCTTCGCCCGTGGCGAGATCGACGCCGAAGCGCTGGCCCGCGGGCGGCAGGCCCTGCGCAACCGCTGACCCGCGCCGCAACCGTCCTGCCGCAACCGTCCTACGGGCGACGCCGCGGCGCCCGGTGGGCCTGGCCCTCCTCCTCCGCCCCGAGGTGGGTCGCCGCGAACACGGCCGCCTGGGTCCGGCGCTCCATGCCGAGCTTGGCCAGGACCGCGGTGATGTAGTTCTTGACCGTCTTCTCCGCGAGGAACATCGCCTCGCCGATCTGCCGGTTGGTCAGCCCCTCGGCGACGTGCTCGAGGATCCGGCGCTCCTGCGGGGTGAGCGTGCGCAGCCGCGGGTCGGCGCCCCGGTCCTCCTCCCAGCTGCGCTTGACCCGCTGGGCGACCGCGGGGTCGATGAGCTTCTCCCCCGCCGCGACCCGCCGGATCGCCTGCACGAGGTCCTGACCCTTGATGTCCTTGAGCAGGTAGCCGGCCGCCCCGGCCAGGATCGCCGTGGCGAGCGCGTCCTCGTCGTTGAACGAGGTCAGGATCAGCCCCTGGATCGAGGGGTCGACCGAACGCACGTCCCGGCACACGTCCAGCCCCGACCCGTCCGGCAGGCGGGCGTCGAGCAGCGCCACCTGGGGCCGCAGCGCGGGGATTCGCCGGGTCGCCTCCTGGGCCGAGCCCGACTCCCCGACCACCTCGATGTCGGACTCCATCTCCAGCAGCTCGCGGATCCCGCGGCGGACGATCTCGTGGTCGTCCAGGAGGAACACCTTCACGGTCATGGCACTGCCCTTCGTGTCTGCCCTGCGTTCCATGATGAACCCGGCAGCTGCTCCCCGTCCCCGTGCACGACGAGAACCGGGCA
>DASSPC010000106.1:0-2814 GCA_035699865.1 Oryzihumus sp.
CGCAGAAGCCCCTGGTCCGCGCCAGGGAGCGCTCGCCGGCGGCGATCGCGGCCTGGCTGGAGCGGGACTACCCGGCGGTCGCCAGGCGGGCCAGGGCGGCAAGGGCCGTGATCTACTGGGGGGACGAGACCGGCCTCTCCAACCAGGACCAGGTCGGGCGCTCCTGGGCGCCCAAGGGCGAGACCCCGGTGGTCGCACGGACGGCGAAGCGGGTGACCCGGAGCGTGATCGCGGCGGTCAGCAACCGCGGGCTGGTGCGCTTCATGCCCTACCAGGGCGCCCTGAACGCCGATCTCTTCCTCGACTTCCTGCGACGGCTGACCAAGGATGCCGGGCGCAGGGTCGTCCTGATCGTCGACAACCTGAAGGTCCACAAAGCCGGCAAGGTCCGGGCCTGGGTCGAGAGCCACGCCCACGAGATCGAGCTCGTCTACCTGCCGTCCTACGCGCCCGACCACAACCCGGCCGAGCACCTCAACAACGACCTGAAGCAGCAGCTGCGGCAGCAGCCGCAGCCCGACGGCGAGGACGAGCTGATCGGGAACGCCCGCTCCGTGCTGCGTACCATCCAGCGGTCGCCGGAGCGCGTCCGGGCCTACTTCACGCCCGAGCCGGTGCGCTACGCCGCCTGACGTGTCGGGTATATCCTCAGAAGATTAGTAACAGCGCGTGGAAGAGACCCGGCTTCAGACGGGCGGCTCAGGCCGGAAGCTGACGACGAGCATCGCGGCCTCGGTGCCGGTGGCGACCACGAGAACGACGAGCGCGGCGCCGTCGGCCGACGCGAGGACGAGCAGGTGCGCCGCGGCGCGGGCCAGGAACTCCCGCGGGGTCCCGGCCCCGATCAGCAGGCGCATGACCAGCCCGAGGTTGTAGCCGGCGACGTGCACCAGGTAGCGCCTCTGCAGGTCCTCCCGCCCGCGCAGCCAGGCCCGGCGCATGCCGCCCCGGTCGAGGGTCAGCGCGAAGCTCCGCTCCACCCACTCGGCGCGAAGCCTGAACGCCTCCCTGGCCACCCCCGAGCGCAGCCGGGCGCGGTTGTCGTGGACAGCCCGCCGGGCCTCCTCGTCGCCATGCCGGCGGCTGACGCCCGTCCCCTTCTTCTCGGCGATGCGGCTCTCCCAGGCCCCGTCCTCCAGCTCCTTCAGCCCGTCGCGCGAGTGGTAGCCTTTGTCGGCCACCAGCTCGGCCGGGTCTTGCGGGGTCGGCGCCGCGCCGACCGCCGCCAGGTCGGCCGCGGCCGCCGCGAGCGTCCCCGGCAGGGTCGCGGCGTCGCCCCGATCGGCCGGGTGGACCTCCGCCGCGACGATCGCGCCGGCGTCGAGGTCGACCGCGTGCTCGGGCTCGTAGGCCAGGCGAGTGCGGCCGTCCTTGAGCTTGCCGGGCCGCGCCTCGGGGTCGGTCGCCGAAGTCCACTCGGCGTTGGACAGCCGCCTGCCCTTCCGCTCGCGGTCCAACCGGACCAGGTCCTCGGCCGAAGGCGTCGCGATCCCGCTCTCCTCCGCCAGCCGCTCCAGCATCGCCCGGCAGGTCTCGCCATCGGCGCGCCGCACGATCGCCCGCAGGGCGGCGTTGGCCTCCATCGTGGAGGCGTCGACGCCGATCCGCTCGCCCCGGATCAGGCCGTGCTCGGCCAGGCGCTGCAGCACCCAGGCGAAGACCGCCTCGTGCACCTCCAGCGGCAAGCGCGAGCGGGTCTTGCTCAACCACGAGTGGTCCGGCACCGGCTCGGTGGTGCCGAGCCGCAGGAACTCGCGCAGCGACAGGCTGTCCGAGCAGCGCCACTCCAGGCCGCGCTCGCTGTCGATCCCCTCGAAGTAGCCGACCGAGCGCATCCGGAAGTAGCGCCCGGGCGGCAGCGACGGCCGGCCCCGGCCGGGGGCGTAGCAGGTCTTGCACTCCTCCTCGGCGAAGCGGTCGAAGCCGGCCCCGACCAGGACGGCTTGCAGGCGGTCGTAGGAGGCGTGCCCGGGCGAGCGCGGCAGCTCCGCCCCACTGATCATCAGGTCCGCTTGCCGTGCGCCCCGCCGGCCCAGCGCCATGGTCGCCCCCGCGCCCTCACGGCCGGAGCGAATCAGCCGGACCCGATTTCGTCAACGGGCTGTTACGGACCAGGGCCAAGTCTCCGGCGCGGCGGAGCATGAGGCCGGTGACGGCGACGAAGTGGAAGCCGGCCAGCGTCTCGGGCAGGCGCTCGCGGTCGCGGGCGAGCCGGCGACAGCGGGCCATCCAGGCGAAGGAACGCTCGACCGCCCACCTGCGGGGCAGCAGGACGAAGCCCCGCTTCGCGGCGGGCGGCTTGACCACCTCCGGGGCGATGCCGTGCGCGGCGGCCGCCCCGGCGGGGCGGTCCCCGGTGCAGCCCTCGTCGACGTAGGCGACCTCGACGTTCCCGCCGGTGGCGTCCTGCACGGCCTCGGCCAGCTCGGCGACCGCCGCGCGGTCGTTCTCGTCCGCCGGCGTGACGTGGAGCGCGAGCAAGTGGCCGAGCGTGTCCACGGCCAGGTGCAGCTTGGAGCCGCGGGTGCGCTTGTGGCCGTCCCAGCCGGCACGGGCGCCGCTCTCGGGCGTGCTGCGCAGGGTGCGGCTGTCCAGGACGGCGGCGGACGGCTCCTCCCCGCGCCCCGCCGCCAGGCGCAGCACCGCGCGTAGGTCGTGCGCCAGCCTCTCGAAGCAGCCGGCGCGTAGCCAGCGCTGGGCCTGGTCGTAGACCGCGTGCCATGGCGGCAAGTCGTTCGGCAGCCCGCGCCAGGGCACGCCGTAGCGGACCAAGTAGCGTAGCCCGTCGAACACTTCGCGCAGCCGATGCGTGCG
>DASSPC010000107.1:0-6457 GCA_035699865.1 Oryzihumus sp.
AGCGCGCTCATCGTGACGTCGCCAAGAGGCTCCGGCATTGAGGTATTTCCTCCAGCAGCGGTCGACGGATCAGGCCCCTCGGGAGGGGCCTGTGGGCGGGGGGCACCGCCTGTCCGTGGCAGCTGCTGGTCGTCCGTGACCGGGCCCCTCATCGGCGCACCCCCCGGCGACCTGAGGACTTGTGCCAAGTCCTGGCACAACGGGGTATGCCGCGTGGTCACCACGAGGGCTGCTCGTGGCCCGAATCCCTCACCTGCGGCCCGTGCCCGCCGATAAGTGGGGCGGACCGCAACGCACGGACGCGACGCGCGAGGAGCTCGAAGGAGGGACCGTGTTCGAGCTTTCCGAGATGGAGGAGATCGTCCAGGAGTTCCTGGTCGAGTCCCACGAGAACCTCGACCAGCTGGACCGCGACCTGGTCGAGCTGGAGCGGGACCCCGGGTCCCGCGAGCTGTTGGCCGGCATCTTCCGCACCATCCACACGATCAAGGGCACCAGCGGCTTCCTCGCGTTCAGCCAGCTCGAGCAGGTCAGCCACGTCGGCGAGGGCCTGCTGAGCCGGCTGCGTGACGGTGAGCTGGAGCTGGACTTCGAGCGCGCCGCGGCGCTACTGAACCTGGTCGACGCCATCCGGACCGTGCTCGCGTCCATCGAGACGACCGGCGCAGAAGGCCAGCACGACTTCTCCTCCCTCGTCGCCCAGCTGGAACGGCTGCAGTCCGCGGATCCGGACGCGACGCGGGCAGGGCAGCCCCGTCCGGCCGCGGCCCCCCTGCCGGAGCCCGCCGACCACGACGGCGTCGAGAGCGAGGTGGACAGCCGCCGCGGCGTGGCCGACCACACCATCCGCGTCGACATCGGCGTGCTCGACGAGCTGATGCAGATGGTCGGCGAGCTGGTCCTGACCCGGAACCGGATCGTGCAGCAGGCGGGGACGATCGCCGACCCCGCCCTGATGCACACCGCGCACCGCCTCGACGTCATCGCCGCCGGCCTGCAGGAGGGCGTCATGAAGACGCGCATGCAGCCGATCGGCAACATCTGGAGCCGGATGCCGCGCGTCGTGCGCGACCTCGGCGTCGTCTGCGGCCGGCAGGTCCGCGTGGAGATGGAGGGCGGCGAGACCGAGCTGGACCGCTCGCTGCTCGAGGCGATCAAGGACCCCCTGACGCACCTGGTCCGCAACGCCGTGGACCATGGCATCGAGCCCCCGCAGGAACGCGTCGCCCTCGGCAAGCCCGCCGAGGGCGTCATCTGGCTGCGGGCCTACCAGCAGGGCGGCAAGGTCCACGTCGAGATCGCCGACGACGGCCGGGGCATCGACCCGGAGCGGGTCGGGCTCAAGGCGGTCGAGCGCGGCCTGCTCACCCCCGAACAGCTGGCCACCCTCTCCCCGGAGGAGACCACGTCGCTGGTCTTCCAGCCGGGGTTCTCCACCGCCGAGGCGGTCAGCAGCGTCTCCGGCCGCGGCGTCGGCATGGACGTGGTGCGCACCAACATCGAGCAGGTCGGCGGCACGGTCGCGCTGCGCAGCGTCCCCGGCCAGGGCAGCACCGTCACCCTGCAGATCCCGTTGACCCTGGCCATCATCCCCGCGCTGACCGTCGCCACCGGTGGCCAGCGCCTGGCCATCCCCCAGCTCAGCCTGGTCGAGCTGGTCGCGGTGCCCGCCGGCGAGGTGCGCACCACGATCGAGGACGTCTCCGGCGTGCCCGTCCTGCGGCTGCGCGGCCGGCTGCTCCCGCTGGTGCACCTCGACGCGGCGCTCGGCCTGACGTCGTGCCGGCGCGCGGACGGCACCGTCTCCGTCGTGGTCGTGCAGAGCGAGGGCCGTCAGTTCGGCATCATCGTCGACCGCGTGGTGGACACCGAGGAGATCGTGGTCAAGCCGCTGAGCTCCCAGCTCGCCGGCATCGGGCTGTACGCCGGGGCCATGGTCTCCGGCGACGGCGCGGTGGCGCTGATCCTGGACGTCACGGCGCTGGGGCACCGCAGCGGGGTGCTCGGCGCGGCCCGGGACCTGGCCGGCACCGCCGAGCCCGAGCAGGTCACCGTGGAGCAGGAACGCGAGGCGTTCCTCATCGTGGGGGTCGGGCGGGACCGCCGGGTGGCGGTGCCGCTGGCCGCGGTGCACCGGATCGAGGAGCTGTCCACCGCGACGCTGGAGCAGGTCGGCGGCCGGGAGGTCATCCAGTACCGCGACGGCATCCTTCCCCTGGCCCGGGTGGCCCGGGTGATGGGGGTGACCGAGGACCCCGGTCCGCAGGAGCGGGTGCAGGTGGTCGTCTACAGCGAGGGCGGTCGCAGTGTCGGCCTGGTGGTCAGCGCCATCCACGACATCAGTGACGACTTCGACGGCGTGAGCAGCGACCTCGGCGGTCCGGGTCTGAGCGGCTCGGTGGTCGTGGGCCGCCAGGTCGCCGAGCTGCTCGACGTCCGCGGCGCCGTGCTCGCTGCGGACCCCCTGTTCTACGAGCCGGCCGCGCCGGCGACCCTCGACTGGATGGCGGTGCCCTCGTGAGCGGCACCCGGCAGCTGTCCTCGTTCGCCGTCGACGACGGGCTGTTCGGCCTGGACGTCGAGCACGTCCAGGAGGTCATCCGCACGCCGCGGATCACCCCGGTCCCGCTCGCCCCACCCGCCGTGCTCGGGCTGGCCAACCTGCGCGGGCAGGTCGTCACCGTCCTCGACCTGCGCACCCGCCTGGGGCTCGAGCCGCGACCCGAGCCGGGCGCGGTCACCGTCGTGGTGCGGCTCGACGGCGAGGTCGTCGGGCTCGTCGCGGACGCCCCCGGTGACGTCTTCGAGGTGGGCGCGGACCAGCAGGACCCGCCTCCCGAGGCGCTCACCGGACCGCCGGCCGACCTCATCAGCGGCACCTGCCGCCTGCCGGACCGGCTGCTGCTCGTCCTCGACGTCGAGCAGGCGGTGCGGGTCACGGCGACGGCCTGACCCGGCATACCGGCTCTCTTGCGCGCCCGGCGCGCACCCCCCCAGACCACGGATGGACAACGAAAGGACCACGGCCATGGCCGACACGACGCCCACGGACGGGCAGACGACGCCGGAGGTGGAGGACGTGCCCGCGGCGGTCCCGCGGCGACGCAAGCGTGACCGGTTCCGCAGCTGGTTCGCCAACCGCCGGATGAACACCAAGATCCAGATGGTCGTGCTGCTGGTGACGCTGGTGTCCATCGGCGTGGTGGTGCTGTCGGTGGTCAAGCTGGAGACGGTCAACTCCTCGGTGCACAGCCTCCAGCGCGACAACCTCGTGCCGATCACCGAGCTCGCCGCGATGCAGAAGCAGGCGCAGCAGAGCTGGATCGACATGGCCAACCTCGCCGAGGCGACGTCCGCGTCCTCGCGCCAGGACTGGCTCAACCGGATCCACGAACAGGACACCGTGCTGGACACGGCGATGACCGCCTACATGGCGCACGCCGCGCGCAAGGACCTGGTCATGAAGTTCCAGTCGGTGTGGAGCGACTACCGGCTCACCCGCGACGCCACGGCGATCCCGATGGTCATCGCGGGCGACCGGGCGAAGTACGCGCAGGTGCGTGAGGACAAGCTGGCCCCGGCCACCGAGCAGGCGTTCGGCCTGATCGACCAGATGACCACCGTGGAGCAGTCCGACGCCCAGCTCACGGTGACCCGCTCGGACAGCACCTTCCGCAACGCGGTCACCTTCATCATCGGCTGGCTGCTGATCGGGGTCGCCCTCGCCGTCGCCCTGGCGCTGTTCCTGGCGCACCTGGTCACCAGCCCGCTGCGCCGGGTCAGCCGGGTGCTGCGCGCCGTCGCCGAGGGCGACCTGACCCAGACCGCCCGGGTCGACTCCCACGACGAGGTCGGCGCCATGGCCGCGGACCTCAACACCGCGGTGGCCAGCCTGCGCCAGGCCATCGCCACGATGGCCACCAGCGCCGGCACCCTGGCGATCAGCTCCGAGGAGCTGTCGGCCACCAGCCAGCAGATCGCCGCCAGCGCCGAGGAGACCTCGGCCCAGGCCAACGTCGTGGCCGCCGCCTCCGAGCAGGTCAGCCGCAACGTCCAGACCGTCGCGGCCGGCTCGATGGAGATGGGCGCCTCGATCCACGAGATCGCCCAGAACGCCACGGAGGCGGCACGGGTCGCGCAGTCGGCGGTGGTGCACGCGGCCGAGACCAACGCCCAGGTCGGCAAGCTCGGCGAGTCCTCCCAGGAGATCGGCAACGTCATCAAGGTGATCACCCAGATCGCCGAGCAGACCAACCTGCTGGCCCTCAACGCCACCATCGAGGCGGCTCGTGCCGGTGACGCCGGACGCGGTTTCGTGGTGGTCGCCAACGAGGTCAAGGAGCTCGCCCGCGAGACCGCCCGCGCCACCGACGACATCGCCCACCGGGTCCAGACCATCCAGGGCGACACCGCCGTGGCGGTCCGGGCCATCGGCGAGATCGGCGACATCATCGGCCGGATCAGCGACTTCCAGACGACGATCGCCTCGGCCGTGGAGGAGCAGACCGCCACGACCAACGAGATGAACCGCAACGTCAACGAGGCCGCCACGGGCAGCACCGAGATCGCGACCAACATCAACGGCGTCGCGACCGCGGCCGAGACCACGACCGCCGGCGTCGCCCAGACGCAGCAGGCCGCGGCCGAGCTGGCGCACCTGTCCAGCGAGCTGCACACCCTGGTGGCGCACTTCCGCTACTGACGCGCGAACCCTCCCCGCCACGGCGGGGGACCCGAGCCACTTCCGGGTGGCTCAGGTCCACCGCCGTCGTGCCGATAGGGCACTCGAAGGCATGGGCCACGGACGGCCCCGGAGCAGGACAGGAGGACCGGTGCTCGCTCTCGTCGTGGACGACTCCCGCGCGATGCGCATGATCCTGCGCCGGATCATGGCCTCGCACGGCTACGAGGTCGTCGAGGCCGGCGATGGCCAGGAGGCGCTGGACCTGCTCGCCGAGGGCATCCGCCCGGACATCGCCCTGGTCGACTGGAACATGCCGGTCATGGACGGCCTGGCCTTCGTGGCGGTGTGCCGGTCGACGGCCGCGTACCGCAACATCACGCTGATGATGGTCACCACCGAGAGCGAGCGCGCCCAGATCGTGCGCGCCCTGGCGGCCGGCGCCCACGACTACGTCATCAAGCCGTTCACCCCCGACACCATCGCGGCCAAGCTGCAGGTGCTCGGCCTGGCGGGCGCGCCCCGATGAGCCGCATCGGCGTGCTCGTCGTCGACGACTCGGTCGTCGTGCGGCGCATGGTGTCCGAGGCCCTGTCGGCCGACCCGGCCCTGGAGGTCCTCGGCACCGCCCCCAACGGGCAGGTGGCGCTGCAGAAGCTGGACCAGCTCGCTCCCGACTGCGTCGTGCTCGACATCGACATGCCGGTCATGGACGGGCTGGAGACGCTGCGCCGTATCCGTATCTCGCGCCCTCACCTCCCGGTCGTCATGTTCAGCACGCTGACCGAGCGCGGCGCGAGAGCCACGCTGGACGCGCTGGCGCTCGGGGCGAGCGACTACTTGCCCAAGCCGGCCAACGTCGCCAACGCCCCCGAGGCCATCGCCGTCGTGCGGGCCCAGCTGGCGCCCAAGATCGTGGCCCTGTGCGGCCGCCCGTTCGCCCCGCGGCTGGCTCCGGCCGCGGCCGGTGAGGCGGTCCCCGCCCCCGCCGCCTCGAGCCAGGGCCGGGTCGACGTCGTCGTCATCGGGGCCTCGACCGGCGGGCCCGGCGCACTGGAGTCGATCCTCCCGGCCCTGCCCGCGGACCTGCCCGTCCCCGTGCTGGTCGTCCAGCACATGCCGCCGATGTTCACCCGCCTCATGGCCGAGCGGCTCGACCGGCACTGCGCCCTGGACGTGCGCGAGGCGGCCCACGGCTCGGTCATCCAGCCGGGCCAGGTGCTCATCGCCCCCGGCGACCGCCACCTGACCATCGCCCGGCGCGAGGTGCACGTCTACGTCAAGCTGACCGCCGACCCACCGGAGAACTTCTGCCGCCCGGCCGTGGACCCGCTGTTCCGCTCCGCCGCCGAGGTCTACGGCCCCGGCACGCTGGCGCTCGTCCTCACCGGGATGGGCAACGACGGGCGGCGCGGGTCGGCCGCGGTGTACAGCCGGCACGGGCGGGTCCTCGCCCAGGACGCGGCCACCTCGACCGTGTGGGGCATGCCCGGCGCCGTCGTCGGCGCCGGCCTGGCCGACCGGGTGCTGCCGCTGGACCAGATGGCCGACGTGCTGCTGGCCGCGGTCGCCGACGGCCGCTCCGACTTCCGCCCCCCGGCGCCCCACCCGGCCCGGCCCCTGGCAGCAGGAGGCCAGCCATGACCATCGCCAACGGCGACTTCGAGTTCGTCTCCGGGCTGGTGCAGCGGGAGTCCGCGATCTCCCTGCCCAAGGGCAAGGAGTACCTCGTGGAGGCGCGCCTGACCCCGCTGGCGCGCGATACCGGTCTGGGGT
>DASSPC010000108.1:0-2010 GCA_035699865.1 Oryzihumus sp.
GACGCCACCGCCGCCCGGGCGGCCGCCGCCGGGGCCCGGGTCATCGCCCAGCCGCGCAACCGGGGCCTGGGCGCCGCGGTGCGCCGGGGCCTGGCCGAGGCCTCGGCGCTCGGGGCGGCCGTCGTGGTCTACCTCGACGCCGACCTCGAGTACGACCCGCGCGAGCTGGGCCGGCTCGCCGACCCGGTGCTGGCGGGAGAGGCCGACTACGTCGTGGGATCGCGCTTCGCCGGGCGGATCCGGCGGATGCTGCCGCACCGCCGGTTCGGCAACCAGGTGCTGACCCGGTGGGTGCGCTGGATGACCCGCCGGCCGGAGCTCACCGACGGCCAGAGCGGCTACCGGGCGTTCAGCCCCCGCGCGGCGGCGTCCGCCGAGGTCGTCCACGACTACAACTACGCCCAGGTGCTCACCCTGGACCTGCTCGGCAAGGGCTTCGCCTACGCCGAGGTGCCCATCGACTACGCCTTCCGCGAGGGCGGGGACTCCTTCGTCCGGCTCGGGCGCTACCTGCGCCGGGTCCTGCCCGCCGTGCACCGGGAGCTCAACACGGCCTCAGTCCTCGACCCGGTGCCCGGCGAACCGGCGCAGGGCCTCGTGCCACGCGTGCTCGTCGAAGGAGCCGTCCGGGCCTAGTGCGTCGACCGCGTCGTAGGCCTCGGCCATGGCGTGGTGGCTGTTGTCGTGGGCGAACAGGCCGAGCCGCCCGAACGAGACGGTGCTCGGGATCCCGGCGACCAGCGAGCGCATCGCGGCCAGCGCCCCGGCGTAGTCGAGGTCGAACACCGGGTAGACCGAGGGCAGGCGGACCACGTGCACGGCCCGGCAGCTGACCGGCGGCAGGCCGGTGTCGGACAGCGTGTGCCGCACCAGCCGCAGGAGCTGGTCCTCGGGCATGGTCCACGTCTCGTCGCCGACCATGCACGGGATCTCCGCGCAGATGACCGAGCGGTCGGCCGGGTCGTCGGCGCTGTCGCGGTAGTTGGCCGGCTCGGAGATCCGCGTGAGCGGGGTGCCCTCCTGCGGCAGGTAGTGCGCGTCGTACGGCGTCCACCGGCCGCCGGCGTGGGAGAGGTAGACCAGGGTCATCGCCCGGAAGTGCAGCATGGGCCCCTCGAACGGCCCGCGGCCGCTCAGCTGCGCCAGGGCGGTGACGGGGATCGTGGAGAAGCAGCGCCGCGCCGACACGGCGCCGCCGTCGGACAGGTATGCCGTGACGCCGTCGGTCCG
The DNA here is from genome assembly GCA_035699865.1 of Oryzihumus sp. Taxonomy (GTDB): domain Bacteria; phylum Actinomycetota; class Actinomycetes; order Actinomycetales; family Dermatophilaceae; genus Oryzihumus. Next base: position 1,231 of record DASSPC010000108.1, read on the forward strand.
CGCATCCAGCCGGGTCACCTCGGCCGCCAGCCGCAGCTGCGCGCCGGCGAGCCGGGCCGCGTCGGCGACCGCCTCGACGATCTGCCCGAAGCCGCGGCGCGGGTAGTGGTACGAGCGGCCCTGCTCGGTCCCACCACCGGTCCGGCCGCCGCGCAGCAGCCGCGCCGCGACCTTGCCCGGGGTGTCGGCGGTGACGCGCACCCGCGCCTGGTCGCCGTGGATCCGCTCGCCGGGCAGCCCCCACAGCTTGCTCGCGAAGGGGCCGTACATCGCGTCGTAGACGGTCGGCCCGAGCCCTGCACGCAGGAGCGCCTCGTAGGTGTCGGCGTCGGGCTGGCGCAGCGGGCTGGCGAGCACGTCGCGGGCGATGCCGGCCGCCATGCCGCGCGGCAGTGCGCGCAGCATCTCGCCGACCTTCAGCGGGAAGCCGATCCAGGTCTCACCGAGGCGGAGGCGACCGTTGCGGGGACGGGTCTGCAGGTCCTCGCCGAGCAGCCCGCGGATGTCCGCCATCACCTCCGGTGCGGTGTTGGGGTGCAGCCGGTGGCTGCCGAGGTCGACCCGCACCCCGTCGACCTCGAAGGAGGCCGACATGCCCCCGACGTGGTCGGCCCGCTCCAACAGGACCACCCGCAGCCCGCGCTGGGCGGCCTTCCAGGCGGCCGCCAGGCCGGCCGGTCCGCCACCGAGGACGAGCAGGTCGGCCTGGTCGGGCGCGGGGGTGCTCACGCCCTGAGCGTATGCCGCAGACCTCAAGGACCCCCGCCGCGACCTGAGCTG
>DASSPC010000109.1:0-3013 GCA_035699865.1 Oryzihumus sp.
GGTGCTGCGTGGTCCATGGTGGTGTGCCTGCCCGTCTGTGTGTCCGTCGGTGGCAATAGGCTGCCATGCGTGAACCGACTCCTGCTCCTCGACGGTCACTCGCTGGCCTACCGCGCCTTCTTCGCCCTGCCCGTCGAGAACTTCTCGACCTCCACCGGCCAGAGCACCAACGCGGTCTACGGCTTCACGTCGATGCTGATCAACGTGCTGCGCGACGAGCAGCCCACGCACGTCGCGGTCGCCTTCGACGTGTCCCGGCAGACCTTCCGCACGGAGGAGTACGCCGAGTACAAGGCCGGTCGCTCGGCGACGCCGTCGGAGTTCAAGGGGCAGGTGTCGCTGCTGCACGAGGTGCTCGACGCCCTGCACATCCCCTACGTCGAGGTCGAGGGCTTCGAGGCCGACGACGTCATCGCCACGCTCACCGCGCAGGCGCGGGCCGAGGGCATGGAGGTGCTCATCTGCTCCGGTGACCGCGACGCGCTGCAGCTGGTGCGCGACGACGTCACGGTGCTCTACCCGGTCAAGGGCGTCTCCGACCTGGCCCGCATGACCCCGGCCGCCGTGGAGGCCAAGTACGGCGTGCCCCCCGAGCGCTACAGCGACCTCGCGGCGCTGGTGGGGGAGTCCTCCGACAACCTGCCCGGCGTGCCCGGGGTCGGCCCCAAGACCGCCGCCAAGTGGATCGGCCTCTACGGCGACCTGACCGGCGTCGTCGCCCACGTCGACGAGATCAAGGGCAAGGCCGGGGAGTCGCTGCGCGAGCACCTCGACGGCGTGCTGCGCAACCGCCGGCTCAACCAGCTCGTCGGGGACCTCGACCTCGGACTGACCGTCGACGACCTGGCCCGCAGGCCCTGGGACCGCGAGAAGGTGCACCAGGTGTTCGACGGCCTGGAGTTCCGGGTCCTGCGCGACCGGCTGTTCGCCACGCTGGAGTCCGTCGAGGAGGAGGCCGACTCCGGCTTCGAGGTCGACGGCGTCGTGCTGGCCTCCACCGAGGTCCCGGGCTGGCTGGAGGAGCACGCCGGGCCGGGCACACGGGTCGGCGTGCACGTCGTGGGGCGCTGGGCGCGTGGCACCGGCGACGCGGAGGCCCTGGCCATCGCCACGGCCGGCGACCACGCGGCATACCTCGACCTGACCACGCTCGACGAGGCGGCCGAGCAGGCGATCGCCGCCTGGCTGGCCGACCCGGGCCGACCGAAGGCGCTGCACGATGCCAAGGGACCGATCCAGGCGCTCGCCGCCCGCGGGCTGACCCTGGCCGGCGTCACCAGCGACACCGCGCTCGCGGCCTACCTCGTGCGCCCCGACCAGCGGTCCTACGACCTGGCCGACCTGGTGCTGCGCAACCTCAACCGCGAGCTGCGGGCCGAGGCCGACACCGGCGGTCAGGGGCTGCTCGACTTCGCCACCGACGGCGCCGCCGAGGCCGACGAGGCCATGGTCCGCGCGCGGGCCGTGCTCGACCTGGCGGCGGCCCTGGACACCCAGCTGCAGGCCACGGGGGGCGCCTCCCTCATCGAGCAGATCGAGCTGCCGCTGGTCGACGTGCTCGCCCGCATGGAGCGGGTCGGCATCGCCGCCGACGTCGACGCGCTCACCGCCCTCGAGGCCGACTTCGCCGCCAAGGTGCGCGAGGCACAGGACGACGCCTACGAGGCGATCGGCGGCCAGCCGATCAACCTCGGCTCGCCCAAGCAGCTGCAGGTCGTGCTCTTCGACCAGCTCGGGATGCCCAAGACCAAGCGCACCAAGACCGGCTACACCACCGACGCCGACGCGCTGACCGACCTCTATGCCAAGACCGAGCACCCGTTCCTCGAGGCGTTGCTGCGCCACCGCGACTCCACCCGGCTGCGGGTCACCGTCGAGGGCCTGATCAAGTCGGTCGCCGACGACGGCCGGATCCACACGACCTACCAGCAGACCATCGCGGCGACGGGCCGGCTGTCCTCGACCGACCCCAACCTGCAGAACATCCCGATCCGCACCGAGGAGGGCCGCCGGATCCGGTCGGTGTTCGTCGTCGGCGAGGGCTACGAGTCGCTGATGTCGGCCGACTACAGCCAGATCGAGATGCGGATCATGGCCCACCTCTCCGGTGACGAGGGCCTGATCGAGGCGTTCCGCACCGGCGAGGACCTGCACCGGTTCGTCGGCTCGCGGGTGTTCGCCGTGGCGCCAGAGGACGTCACCGCCGAGATGCGGGCCAAGGTCAAGGCGATGTCCTACGGCCTGGCCTACGGGCTGTCCGCGTTCGGGCTGTCCAAGCAGCTCGCGATCGGCACCGACGAGGCCCGGGGCCTGATGGACGAGTACTTCGCGCGGTTCGGCGGGGTGCGCGACTACCTGCGCGACGTCGTGGAGGAGGCGCGCCGCACCGGCTACACCGAGACGATGCTCGGGCGCCGCCGCTACCTGCCCGACCTCACCTCCGACAACCGCCAGCGCCGCGAGGGCGCGGAGCGGATGGCGCTCAACGCCCCGATCCAGGGCTCGGCGGCCGACATCATCAAGCTCGCGATGCTGCGCGTCGACGCGGCGCTGCGCGAGTCCGGGGCGGCGTCGCGCACCCTGCTCCAGGTCCACGACGAGCTCGTGCTCGAGATCGCGCCGGGGGAGCGCGAGGCTGTGGAAGCGTTGGTGCGCAAGGAAATGGGCGCGGCCGTCGACCTCAGCGTGCCGCTCGAGGTGAGCGTCGGCGTGGGCCGCACCTGGCAGGACGCCGGGCACTGATCAGGGGCGCCCCGGCCGTCGGCCGGAGGGCGCCCAACCACGTGGTGCCGCGGGAGGCGCCGGAGGGTCCCGAAAGGGACGTCCGGCGCCTTCGCCGCATCCGGGGAGGAACTTCCGCGAATTGCCTGCGGACGGGCTGAACGTCCCGTTACTGTCCGGTAACTCTTCGCTGCCAGGGGTGGCCGAGCCGTGCCGCCAGCAGCCCATTTCCGTGAGGTGACCATGCGTAAAGCCCTGCTCTCGGGCGCGCTCCTGGCCGTGGCCGCGGCCG
>DASSPC010000110.1:0-2891 GCA_035699865.1 Oryzihumus sp.
CGCTTGCGGGTCTCGCCGTCCTCGCCGCGGCCCAGCACCGGCATGAGCATGCCGACGCCGAAGTCGAAGCCCTCGAGGACGAAGTAGCCGGTCCACAGCACCCCGATGAGGATGAACCAGACGGTGGTGAGCTCCATGGTCTCTTTCCTGCTCTCTCGTGCGGTGGCTCAGTAGGCGAAGACGAGGGGGGCGTCCTCGTCCCGCTCGGACGGCGGCACCGGCGCCTCGACCGGCTCGGCGCCCTTGGTGATGTAGCGCAGCAGCAGCTTCAGCTCCACCACGGCGAGCCCGCCGTAGAGCAGGGTGAAGGCGATCAGCGAGGTCCAGACCTCACCGGCGGACACGCTGGGGGAGACGCCGTGGGCGGTGGTCATGACGCCGAACACGATCCACGGCTGGCGGCCCATCTCGGTGAAGATCCAGCCGAAGCTGTTGGCGAACAACGGCATCAGCGGCACGGCATACACGGCCCACAGCCAGCGGCGGTGGACGGGCAGGCGTCCGCGGCGGGTGGACCACAGCACGGCCAGCGCGATGAGGGTGGCCAGGACGCCCAGGCCGATCATCAGCCGGAACGACCAGTAGGTCACCGGGATCACCGGGGTGTAGCCGCTCTGGCTGAACGTCAGCGCGCTGCTGTTGGCCCCGTAGGTCTGCTCGTAGCTCGCGCGCAGCTGGTTGATGCCCTGGACCCGGCCGTCGAAGTGGCCGGTGGCCAGGAAGCTGAGCAGGCTCGGCACGGTGACGGCGAACTTCTCCTGGGTGCCGTCGAGCGAGCCGACCGTGAACAGCGAGAACGGCGCGTTGTGCGCGGACGTGGTGTAGAGCGCCTCGGCCGCGGCCATCTTCATCGGCTGGACCTCGGTCATGACCTTGCCCTGCAGGTCGCCGGAGACCATCACGCCGACCGCCGCGACGAGGGTGACCCAGGCGCCGGCGCGGGTGGCGGTGCGGTACATCGGGCGCTCGTCGCCGGGGGTGCGTCGGCGCAGCACGTGCCACAGCCCGACGGCCATGACGAACGCGCCACCGACCATGTACGACGCGATGATGGTGTGCGGGAAGGTCACCAGCTGCACCTTGTTGGTGAGCACCGCCATGAAGTCGGTCAGCTCGGCGCGGTGGGTGGCCGGGTTGAGCCGGTAGCCGACCGGGTGCTGCATCCACGAGTTGGCGGCGAGGATGAAGTAGGCCGACAGCAGGGTGCCGATGTGCACCAGGCCGATGCTCGCGGCGTGGAGCTTGCGGGGCAGCTTGTCCCAGCCGAAGATCCACAGCCCCAGGAAGGTCGACTCGAGGAAGAACGCGAGCAGCGCCTCGATCGCCAGCGGCGCGCCGAAGATGTCGCCGACGAAGCGGGAGTAGTCGCTCCAGTTCATGCCGAACTGGAACTCCTGGACGATGCCGGTGACCACGCCCATGGCGAAGTTGATCGTGAAGAGCTTGCCGAAGAACTTCGTCAGCCGCAGGTACTCGTCCTTGCCGGTGCGCAGCCACGCGACCTGCATGCCGAAGACGACGGCGGACAGGCCGATCGTCACCGGCACGAAGAAGAAGTGGTAGACGGTCGTGATGGCGAACTGCCATCGCGCGATGTCGACGGTTCCCAAGACTGCTCCCGCGATCGGTGGAGTACTACCGGGCGTAGTAGATACTACGACCGGTAGTAGAACGCCGTCGCAGCCTCCTCGACAACCGTGTCCGACATCACCGGCGGCGTCGCTGGACCAAGGTCCTCAGGGGGCAGGGACCACCGTCACCGGTTCGCCGGAGCGGGTCCCCGGGTATGCCGCGGGGCCGGCCCCCGGGGTGAGGAGGGCCGGCCCCGGTGGGTCGGACGAGCGTCGGTGGCTCAGGCGTCGGGGTAGCCCTGCGGGTTCTGCTGCTGCCAGCGCCAGGTGTCGGCGCACATGTCGTCGACGGTGCGCTCGGCCCGCCAGCCGAGCTCGGCGTTGGCGCGCGAGGGGTCGGCGTAGGACACCGCGATGTCGCCGGCGCGACGGGCGACCACCTCATAGGGCAGCTCGCGGCCGACCGCGCGCTCGAAGGCGTGCAGCATCTCGAGCACGCTCGTGCCCGTGCCCGTGCCGAGGTTCCACGTGCTGACGGGCTCGTCGGTGTCGGCCAGCTTGTTCAGCGCCGCGACGTGGCCGGCGGCGAGGTCCTCGACGTGGATGTAGTCGCGTAGCCCGGTGCCGTCCGGCGTCGGGTAGTCGTCGCCGTAGACCTGCAGCTTCTCGCGCCGGCCGACGGCGACCTGGGCGATGAACGGCATGAGGTTGTTCGGGATGCCCTGCGGGTCCTCGCCGATGGTGCCGGAGGCGTGGGCACCGACCGGGTTGAAGTAGCGCAGCAGGGCGATCCGCATCGTCGGGTCGGCCGCCGCGATGTCGCGCAGGATCTGCTCCTGCATGACCTTGGTCCAGCCGTAGGGGTTGGTGGCCGACGTCGCACGGTCCTCGGTGGCGGCCTCCTGGTCGGTGCCGTAGACCGTGGCCGACGAGCTGAAGACGAGCTTGTGCACGTCGTGGCGCTTCATCGCGCGCACCAGGGAGAACGTGGTGCCGAGGTTGTTCTCGTAGTACTCCAGCGGCTTCTCCACGCTCTCGCCCACGGCCTTGAGCCCGGCGAAGTGGATCACCGCGTCGATCTGCTCGTGGGCGAACAGGTGCTCGGTCTTGTCGTGGTCGCGCAGGTCGAAGGCGTGCACCGGCAGGTGCCGTCCGGTGATGGCCTCGAGCCGGTTCACCACCGCGGGCTTGGAGTTGGCGAAGTTGTCCACGACGAGGACGTCGTGACCCGCGGCGATGAGCTGGACGACTGTGTGGGAGCCGATGTAGCCGGCTCCTCCGCTGACGAGTACGCGCATGCGGCCAAAGTATGCCGTGGGG
>DASSPC010000111.1:0-6885 GCA_035699865.1 Oryzihumus sp.
GGAGATCCAGCGCCGCTACGTCGGCAACCCCGACTTCTCCAACCTGCCGCGCAAGTTCAAGTCCGCGATCACCGGCATGCTCACCAACGACGTGGTGCACGAGATCAACGACATCTCCTTCATCGGGGTGCAGCACCCCGAGCTCGGCCCCGGCTTCGACCTCTGGGTCGGCGGCGGGCTGTCGACCAACCCGCGCCTGGCCGAGCGACTCGGCGTCTTCGTGCGCGAGGAGGAGGTGCCGGATGTCTGGGCCGCGGTGACCTCGATCTTCCGCGACTACGGCTACCGCCGGCTGCGGCACAAGGCCCGGCTGAAGTTCCTGCTCGCCGACTGGGGCGCGGAGAAGTTCCGCGAGGTCCTGGAGCAGGAGTACCTCGGCCGTGCGCTGCCCGACGGGCCTGCGCCGGAGCCGACGCCGGACCGTGGCGACCACGTCGGCGCCCACGAGCAGAAGGACGGCAAGTTCTACGTCGGGGTCGCCCCGACCGTGGGCCGGGTCTCGGGCACCCTGCTGCTGGAGCTGGCCGACCTGGTGGAGTCCTACGGCTCGCAGCGGGTGCGGCTCACCCCGCACCAGAAGCTGCTCGTGCTCGACGTGCCCAGGCGCCGGGTCAACACGCTGACCCGCAAGCTGGCCGCGCTCGGCCTGGAGGCCAACCCGTCGGTGTTCCGCCGGCACACCATGGCCTGCACGGGCATCGAGTTCTGCAAGCTGGCCTACGTCGACACCAAGGGCATGGCCACCCGCACCATCGGCGTGCTCGAGGAGCGCCTCGCCGACGTCATCGACGAGATCGACGTGCCGCTGAGCATCCACGTCAACGGCTGCCCCAACTCCTGCGCCCGCATCCAGGTCGCCGACATCGGCCTCAAGGGCCAGCTGGTCAAGGACGCCGACGGCGAGGAGGTCGAGGGCTTCCAGATCCACCTCGGCGGCACGCTCGGCCTCGACGCCGGCTTCGGCCGCAAGGTCCGCGGCCTGAAGACGACCGCGGAGGAGGCCCCGGCATACATCGAGCGGGTGGTGCGCAACTTCGTCAAGGACCGGGAGCCCGGGGAGCGCTTCGCGACCTGGGCGCTGCGCGCGGATGAGGAGCTGCTCGTATGACACCCCCCACGACCACCGCCCTGGACTGGTCGGCCCTGAGCCCCGCCGAGCGGGACCAGGCGATCGCCGAGGCCAACGAGCGGCTCGAAGGGGCCCCGGCGGCCGAGGTCGTCCGGTGGACTGTCGAGCAGTTCGGGCCGGACGTCCTGGTGGCCTCGTCGATGCAGGACACGATCCTGCCGCACCTGTTCTCCGAGGTGTTGCCGGGCGTCAAGGTCCTGTTCCTGCAGACCGGTTACCACTTTACGGAGACGTTGCAGACGAGGGACGAGGCAGCGCGCCGGTTGCCGATCTCGGTCGTCGAGGCGCTGCCCCGCCAGACCGTGGCCGAGCAGGACGAGGAGTACGGCGAGAAGCTGCATGACCGAGACCCCAACCTGTGCTGCTTCCTGCGCAAGGTCGAGCCGCTCGCGCGGGCCCTGGAAGGCCACGCCGCGTGGGTGACCGGCGTGCGCCGGGTGGACGCCCCGACCCGGGCCGGCACCCCCGTCGTCTCCTGGGACGACAAGCACGACCTGGTCAAGGTCAACCCGTTGGTGGCCTGGACCGACGACGACGTCGAGGCCTACCAGGCCGAGCACGACCTGCCACGCAATCCGCTGGTGGCGCAGGGCTACCCGTCGATCGGGTGCGGACCATGCACCCACAAGGTGGCTCCGGGGGCCGACCCACGGTCGGGACGCTGGAGCGGCAAGGACAAGACCGAGTGCGGGATCCACACATGAGCCAGACACAGACCCATAACGAGACCGCCGGCCGCGCCAGGTCGGGGCGGCTCGCCCTGGACCACCTCGACGCGCTCGAGTCCGAGGCCGTCCACATCATCCGCGAGGTCGTCGCCGAGTTCGAGCGGCCGGTGCTGCTGTTCTCCGGCGGCAAGGACTCCGTCCTCATGCTGCACCTGGCGGCCAAGGCGTTCTGGCCGGCGCCGGTGCCGTTCCCCGTCCTGCACGTCGACACCGGCCACAACTTCCCCGAGGTGCTGGAGTACCGCGACCGCACGGTCGAGCGGCTCGGCGTGCGCCTCGAGGTGGCCCGGGTGCAGGACTACATCGACGACGGGCGCCTGGCCGAGCGCACCGACGGCACCCGCAACCCGCTGCAGACCCAGCCGCTGCTCGACGCCATCGCCGACCACCGCTTCGACGCGGTCTTCGGCGGCGGGCGCCGCGACGAGGAGAAGGCCCGGGCCAAGGAGCGCGTGTTCAGCCTGCGAGACGAGTTCGGCGCCTGGGACCCGCGCAACCAGCGCCCCGAGCTGTGGAACCTCTACAACGGCCGCCACCGCCCCGGCGAGCACGTGCGGGTCTTCCCGCTGTCCAACTGGACCGAGCTGGACGTGTGGCGCTACATCGCCCGCGAGGCCATCGAGCTGCCACCGCTGTACTACGCGCACGAGCGCGAGGTGTTCCACCGTGACGGCATGTGGCTGGCGGTGGGGCCGTACTCCTTGCCCCGCGACCACGAGACGGTGGTGACCAAGCAGGTGCGCTACCGCACGGTCGGCGACATGTCCTGCACCGGGGCGGTCGAGTCCGACGCCACCCACGTCGGGGACGTCGTGGTCGAGGTCGCCGCGTCCCGGCTGACCGAGCGCGGCGCGACCCGGGCCGACGACCGGATCTCCGAGGCCGCCATGGAGGACCGCAAGAAGGAGGGCTACTTCTGATGACCGCCCAGCCCACCCTGCTGCGCCTGGCCACGGCCGGGTCGGTCGATGACGGCAAGTCCACCCTCGTGGGCCGGCTGCTGCACGACTCCAAGTCGGTCCTGGCCGACCAGCTCGACGCGGTCGAGCGGGTCTCCCGCGACCGCGGCCTCGCGACCGCCGACCTCGCGCTGCTCACCGACGGCCTGCGCGCCGAGCGGGAGCAGGGCATCACCATCGACGTGGCCTACCGCTACTTCGCCACGGCGGAGCGCTCGTTCATCCTCGCCGACTGCCCCGGGCACGTGCAGTACACCCGCAACACCGTCACAGGAGCCTCGACCGCCGACGCCGTGGTGCTGCTGGTCGACGCCCGCAAGGGCGTGCTGGAGCAGACCCGGCGGCACCTGGCCGTCGCGGCGCTGCTGCGCGTGCCGCACGTCATCGTCGCGGTGAACAAGATCGACCTCGTCGGCTTCGACGGCGACGTCTTCGCCCGCGTGCGCGACCAGCTCGCCGACGTGGCCCGCGAGCTCGGCCTGCCCGACGTGCGCGCCATCCCGGTCTCCGCCCTCGAGGGCGACAACGTGGTCGACCGGTCCTCGCGCACCGACTGGTACGACGGGCCGAGCCTGCTCGAGGTGCTGGAGACCCTGCCGGTCGCCGACGACCCGGCCGCCGAGGAGTTCCGCTTCCCCGTCCAGGTCGTGCTGCGCCCGCAGGGCGCCGCGCGCGAGGAGGCACACCGGGAGTACCGCGGGTATGCCGGGCAGGTCGCCTCCGGGGTGGTCCGGGTCGGCGACGAGGTGACCGTGCTGCCGAGTGGGCGGCGCACCCGGGTGGTCGGCATCGACGCCCCGCAGCTCGGCGGCCCGGGCCGGGAGGTCGACGAGGCGTTCGCGCCCATGTCGGTGGCGCTGCGCCTGGCCGACGAGGTCGACGTCGCCCGCGGCGACCTCATCTCGGCGGCCGCGTCGGCGCCCGAGCCCACCCGCGACCTGGCCGCGACCGTCTGCTGGCTCTCCGACGTGCCACTGAGCAAGCGCGGCCGGGTGCTGCTCAAGCACACCACCCGCACCACGCGCGCGATCATCGGTTCCGTCGACGGCGTGCTCGACCTCGACCAGGTCAAGGTCGTCGGCGCCGAGGACCTCGGGCTCAACGACATCGGCCGCATCCGGCTGCGCACCGCCGAGCCGGTGGTGGCCGAGCCCTACACCACCAGCCGCCGCACCGGCGCGTTCCTGCTCATCGACCCGCAGTCGGGGGCCACCCTGGCCGCCGGCATGGTCGGCGACCCGCTGGCCGCGGAGAGCCTCCACGACGACGAGTGGGACATCTGAGGCGACCATGGGCCCAGCCGTCCTGCTGCTCTCCCACGGGAGCCGTGACCCGCGCGCCGCGTTCGTCGTCGACGAGCTCGTCGTCGCGATCCGCCGGCGCACCGGGGTCGAGGTGCGGGCCTGCCACCTCGACTTCACCGTCCCGACCCCGGACGTGGCGCTGCAGGACCTGGCCACCGCCGGCCAGGACGACATCCGGCTCGTGCCGCTGCTGTTCACCCCCGGCCACCACCTGGGCACCGACGTGCCCACTGCCGTCGCCGCCAGCGGGGTCACCGGCATCGCCGACGTGGGCATCGCGCCCGGCCTCGTCACCGACGACCCGCGCGACCGGGCGCTGCTGCTCCGCGCGCTGACCGACCGGCTCGCCGAGGCGGGCGCCGACGCGTTCGACGGGCTGGTCCTGGCCGCGGCCGGGTCGAGCCACGCGCCGGCGCGGGACGTGGTCTCCGGCCTGGCCCGCGACCTCGGTGAGCTGCACGGCATACCGGCGGTGGCGGCGTTCGCGTCCGCGACCGGGCCGCGTGTGGACGAGGCGCTGGAGGCGCTGCGCGCCGACGGGTGCGCCCGGCCGGCGGTGGCCTCGCTCTTCGTCGCCCCGGGACGGCTGCCCGACGCCGTGACCGCCGGGGCCGGGGAGGTGCCGGTGGCCGACCCGTTGGGGGTCACGCCGGCGTTCGTCGACCTGCTGCTGCGCCACGCCGGGGTGCCCGCCCAGGTCTGACGGGGATCTTGACGCGATCTTGACGGCGGACGGTCAGGGGGGCCGGAAGCGTCGACCTACGCTCGAGAAGTGGAGACGGCAACACTCGAGACGGACGCGCGGGCGGTCACCGAGACCTCGGCCCCGCAGGCGCTCCGGGTGGGCGTGGACCTGCCGGAGAAGCCCAGCTACCGCGCCAAGCGCGCGCTCCTCGGGCCGCCGCTGACCACCGACCAGCTCGCCCACGAGCGGCTCTCCAAGAAGCTCGCCCTCGGGGTGCTGGCCAGCGACTGCATCTCCTCCTCGGCATACGGCTCCGAGGAGATCCTGCTCGTCCTGCTGCCGGTCTTCGGCATCGCCGCCTACGCGCTGCTCCTGCCGATGACGCTGGTCGTCCTCGCCGTGCTGCTGCTGGTGACGCTGACCTACCGGCAGGTGGTGACGACCTACACCAAGGCCGGGGGGTCCTACGTCGTCGCGCGCGAGAACTTCGGCCCGCTGGTGGCGCAGGTCGGCGCGGTGGCCCTGATGCTCGACTACATCGTCACCGTCGCGGTGCAGGCCGCGGCCGGCACCGCCGCGGTCACCTCGGCGGTCCCGGCGCTGGCGAGCTGGTCGCTGTGGATCACCGTCGGCGTGGTGCTCGTGCTGTTCTACGGCAACCTGCGCGGGATCCGTGAGGCCGGACGGGCGTTCGCGTTCCCGACGTACTTCTTCCTCGCCTCGATGACCATCGTCATCGTCACCGGCGTGGTCCGCGAGGTGCTCGGCGACCTGCCGCACTACGACCCGGCGAGCTCGCCGGGGGCGTTCCCGGTCGGGCACGGCTCCTCGCTGCTGACCTTCGGCGCCATCTTCATCCTCATGAAGTCGTTCGCCAACGGCGGTTCGTCGCTGACCGGACTGGAGGCGATCTCCAACGGGGTGAGCACCTTCCACACCCCGCAGGGCCTCAACGCGCGCAAGACGCTGGTCGTGATGAGCTCGGTGCTGGCGTTCCTGGTCGGCGGGGTCTCCTGGCTCGCGCACGAGACCCACGCGGTGCCCTACGAGTCGGGCTCCCCGACCGTGATCTCCCAGGTCGCCAAGGCCGTCTTCGGCGAAGGCGCCGTGGGCCATGTGCTCTTCCTGCTGGTGCAGACCGCCACGATGCTCATCCTCTACACCGGCGCCAACACCCCGTTCAACGGCTTCCCGTTCCTGGCGAACTTCGTTGCCGGAGACGGGTTCCTGCCCCGCTGGCTGACCAAGCGCGGGCACCGGCTGGCCTTCTCCAACGGCATCATCGTGCTGGCCGTGGTGTCGCTGGCGCTGATCATCGGCACCGGCGCCCACGTCGACAAGCTGGTCGCGTTCTATGCGATCGGCGTCTTCACCGGCTTCACCCTGGCCGGTTTCGGCATGGCCCGGCACTACCAGACCTACCGGCAGGGCCGCTGGCGCGCCAAGGTCGCGCTCAACCTGGTCACCGGAGCCGTCTCGGCCCTGGTCGTGGTGATCTTCGCCGTCACCAAGTTCACCGAGGGCGCGTGGCTGGTCGTGCTCGTCTTCCCGGTGATGGTCGTCGTCCTGCTGCGCCTCCACCGCACCTACCAGCGCGAGGCGGCCGTGCTGCGAGCCTCGCCGTCCGCGGTTCCCGCGGCCCGGGCGGCGCGCAACGTCGTCCTCGTGCTCGTGGACAGCGTGGACCTCGCCGTCATCCGGGCGATCCGGTATGCGCGGACCCTGCGTCCCAGCGAGATCCGCGTCGTGCACTTCGTCATCGACTCCGCGCACGCGGAGGTGCTGCAGCGGGAGTGGGACGCCCAACCGGGCCTCGACCTGCCGCTGGAGCTGGTCGACTGCCCGGACCGGCGGCTGCCGCGGGCCGCGCTGGAGCTGGTCGACCGGGTCCTCGGCTCGGCGGAGTCCACCCAGGCGACCGTGCTGCTGCCTCGTCGCTCCTACGGCGCGCTGCTCGGGCGGCTGCTGCACGACCGCACCGCCGACGACATCGCCGCCGCGGTCTCGCAGGTCGCCGGCGTGGCGGCGACGATCGTGCCGTTCGACGCCTCCCGCGCACCGTGGCGGCGGGTGCAGCACG
>DASSPC010000112.1:0-17366 GCA_035699865.1 Oryzihumus sp.
CGGCTGCGCCGGGACCAGCGCCACGTCGTACGGCGTGGCCTGCCGCGAGCTGGAGGCGGGCGACTCGGGGATCCGCAGCTTCGTCTCCGTGCAGGGGTCGCTGGCGATGTACCCCATCTGGGCCTACGGCTCGGAGGAGCAGAAGCAGCAGTGGCTGCCTCAGATGGCGGCCGGGGAGGCGGTCGGCTGCTTCGGGCTGACCGAGCCCGACCGCGGCTCCGACCCGGGCGACATGCAGACCCGGGCCCGGCGCGAGGGCACCGACTGGGTGCTGACCGGCCGCAAGATGTGGATCACCAACGGCCCGGTCGCCGACGTCGCGGTGGTCTGGGCGCAGGCCGAGGCCGACGAGGACAACCCCGCGGGGGTGCGCGGGTTCGTCGTGCCGACGGCCACGGCGGGCTTCTCCGCCCACGAGATCAAGCACAAGATGTCGCTGCGGGCGTCCCTGACCGGCGAGCTCGTCCTCGACGGGGTGCGGCTGCCGGCCGACGCGGTGCTGCCCGGGGTGCGCGGGCTCAAGGGACCGCTGTCCTGCTTGACCGAGGCGCGCTTCGGCATCATCTGGGGCGCCCTCGGCGCGGCCCGGGCGTGCTTCGAGTCGGCGCTGGACTACGCCGGGACCCGCCAGCAGTTCGGGCGGCCGATCGCCGGGTTCCAGCTGACCCAGGCCAAGCTGACCGAGATGGCGGTGCGGATCGGCTCCGGGTCGCTGCTCGCGCACCACCTCGCCGGCCTGAAGGAGCGCCACGAGATCACGCCCGAGCAGGTCAGCATCGGCAAGCTCAACAACGTGCGCCTGGCCATCGACATCGCCCGCACCGCCCGGACCATCCTCGGCGCCAACGGCATCTCGCTGGAGTACCCCGTGATCCGGCACGCCAACAACCTCGAGTCGGTGCTGACCTACGAGGGGACCGAGGAGATCCACACCCTCGCGATCGGCAAGGCGCTCACCGGTATCGACGCCTTCCGCTGACGTCCTGCAGGTTCCTGCAACCCTCCGTGCGTACACCGGCTGTCGTGGCACCCTGAGCGCCGTCGTCGGCCGGGGACGCCGACCGGGAGCTAGGGGAAAGCAGGATGCGTCGGGTTGTGCTGGTCATGGTCGCGCTGGTCGCCATGCTCGGTCTGGGATCTGTGGTCCCGGTCCAGGCGGAGGCAGCTGGCGGCTTCCGCCTGTTGTCGGCGTACCGCCTCCAGGGCTACTACGAGGACGGGTCGGTGGGCCTGACCGAGGTGAGGATCACGGTGCACGTGCCGTCCTCGTACCGCGTCCTCGGCTGGCGCGTCTCCCGGCAGGAAAGCGGTGGCGGTGAGGAGAGGATCGAGAACCAGACTCTTGTTGCGGACGTGCAGCTGATCACGTCCGTCGCGGAGCCGTCGCCGGCGTTCACCCTCTGGATCCGGACTTCCTCCGGTCGGACGGTGTGGTCGACCAGGGTGGCGTCGTCGGTCCAGTCGAAGCCGACCGAGCTCTCGATCGACCATGCCCTGGCCGGGACCGCGGTGGTGGGCGGCATGGTGCACCTCTCCGGCACCCTGACCTCGAGCGGTCGCCCGCTGGCCGGTGCCCAGGTGCGGATCAACCGCTATCGGGCGTCCACGTGTCGCCGGTGCATGGCCCTCACCGAGTCCTACGGCGACCCCGTGACGGTCCGCAGCGACGGGCGTTGGTCGTGGTCGCACCGTCTTGACGCTTCCAGCCGGCTTTTCGTGTCGTACTGCACCGACTTCCGCGACTGTCCTCGACCCGTCTACGCGGCCGCGGCCGTCCAGGGAGGTGCCGTTGAGGCGGGTTGGGCTCCCGGCCTCAGCGTGCCGACCGGGTTGAAGGCCCGGAAGTCGGCCGTCATGGGCGTGCACGTGCCGGGTGCGCCGCGCGGCGTCCCTGTGTCCGTGCAGGCGCTCCGCGGCTCGACCTGGGCGACCATCGGCCGCGCGACGGTCGGCCCCGGCTCGCGGGCGTCGGTCCCTGTGGTGCTGTCCTCGGCCGGGACGACCACTCTGAGGGCGACGGCCCAAGCCTTCGAGTGGCAGGACGACCCGGCGTTCACCGACGTCCCGAGGCTGACGGCGGGGGCCGGCGTGTCGGTGTCACGAGTCGCGATCGTCGGCCGCTGACCATCGTCACCCAACACCCGGCGGTGGTTTGATCGGCGGATGAGCGGCGTGGGTGCGGTCCCGTGGCGGCGGCCGATGACGGGCCGGGACACCGACGAGGAGCACCGGGCCTCCACGCCGCTGGAGCTGCTGTTCGACCTGTGCTTCGTGGTGGCCGTCGCCGCTGCGGCGGCCCGGCTGCACCACGGGCTTGCCACGGGTCACGCCGGCGCGGCGCTGACCGGCTACGCGATGGTGTTCTTCGCGATCTGGTGGGCGTGGATGAACTTCACGTGGTTCGCCTCGGCCTACGACACCGACGACGTCGCCTACCGGCTCCTCACCCTGCTGCAGATGGCCGGCGTCCTCATCCTGGCCGCCGGCGTGCCCGCCGCGTTCGACCGCCGCGACTTCCTGCTCGTCACCCTCGGCTACACGGTCATGCGGGTGCCGCTGGTGGTGCAGTGGCTGCGGGTGAGCCGCGACCACCCCGAGCGCCGGCGCACCGGCAGGCTCTACGCCGCCGGTATCGCGATCGGCCAGGCCCTGTGGCTCGGTCGCCTGCTGTTGCCCGCGCCGTGGGGCCTGGTGGCGTTCCCGGTCCTCGTGGTGGTGGAGGTGCTGGTGCCGGTCGTCGCGGAGCGCACCGGCGGGCGGACGCCGTGGCACCCAGGCCACATCGCCGAGCGCTACGGCCTGTTCACCCTCATCGTGCTCGGCGAGGTCATCCTGGCCTCCACCACCTCCGTCCAGGCGGCCGCCGAGGCGCACGGCCTGTCGGCCTCGCTGCTGCTGGTCGCCATAGGCGGGCTGCTGACCGTCTTCGGCATGTGGTGGCTGTACTTCAAGCGCTCCGTGGAGGACACGCTGCGCCTGTCAACCGGATCGGCGTTCGTCTGGGGCTACGGGCACTACCTCGTGTTCGGCGCGGTCGCCGCGGTCGGTGCCGCGGTGGGCGTGGCCGTCGACGTGGCCCGGCACGCGGCCGATGTCCCCACCCGCACCGCCGACCTGGCTCTGGCCGGCGCGGTCGCGGCATACCTGCTCGTGCTGGGGGCGCTGCACGCGTGGTCCTTCCGCACACCGGTGGTGGCCGCCCGCTCGGCGTCCGCCGCCGTCGTCCTCCTGCTCATCGCGGCGCCCGGTCCCGCTGTCGGTGTCATGACGCTGCTGGTCGGTCTGGTCGTCGCCGCCCTCGTCGCCGTGCACGTGGCGCTCGACCGGCCCCGGCAAGGCCCTTCGTCACGACGGCCCGCGACAGGGCGGCATACGGTGGGCAGGTGAGCCAGCTGCTCGAGGTGAGGGTGACCGTCGGCGCCCCGGACGAGGCCGACCGGATCGCCTCCGCGCTGGTGGCCGAGGGGCTGGCGGCGTGCGTGCAGGTCGTGCCGGGGGTCACCTCGGTCTACCGCTGGGAGGGTCTGGTCGAGCGTTCCGCCGAGCTGCTCCTGCTGGCCAAGACGACGGACGAGCTGTTCGACCGGCTCGCGGCCCGCGTCGTCGAGCTGCACTCCTATGACACCCCCGAGGTGCTCGCCGTGCCCGTCACGCGGGCCAGCGAGGGGTATGCCGTGTGGCTGCGAGAGTCGGTCGTCCGGGCGTGACCGCGCTCCGGGACGAGGAGCCGGCCGCCGCCTCGGTGGTCGGTGACTACCTGGACCGACAGGTGGCAGTGCTGCGCAGCCTCGGGCCGGCGCTGGCGAAGGGCGACCCGGCGGCCGTGCACGACACCCGGGTGGCGGCCCGGCGCGCCCGGTGCACGCTCGCGACGTTCGCCGAGGTGCTCGGCTCGAACGACCCGGAGCCGCTGCTGGCGGAGCTGCGCTGGTGGGGTGGCGTGGTCGGCGCGGTCCGCGACGTGCAGGTCCTGCACCTGCGGTGGCAGCCGCTGCTCGCCGAGCTGGCCGACGTGGTCGCCGCCGACGCGGTGGCCTGGCTGGAGGGTGAGCTCGGGCAGCGGCGCGGCGTGGCCGTCGCGGCGCTGCGGCAGGCGCACGCCGGCGACCGGCACGCAGCCCTGATGGCCGCGCTGGTGGCAGCGGCCGCGCCCGCGTCGCCACCGGCGAGCGGCCTGCGGGCTGCGGGGCTGGGGCTGCCCGGGCTGGTGCGCCGGGCGTGCCGGCGGATGGACCGCGCCGCGCGCCGGGTCGACGTCGCCGGGTCGGAGGAGTCGCGCGCCCACCGGCTGCACGACGTGCGCAAGGCGGCCAAGCGGGCCCGCTACGCAGCCGAGCTGTGTGCGCCCGCGCTCGGGGCGCCCGCGGCGGACCTGGCCGCGCGGATGGAGTCCGTCCAGGAGGTCCTGGGGGAGCGGCAGGACAGCGCGCACGCGCAGCAGGTGCTCCTGGAGCTGATGTCGGCTCCCGGCGCCGGTGGCCCTGAGGGGTTCGTGTGCGGGGCGCTGTGGTCGGCCGAGCAGGAGCTCGCCGGCGCCGCGGAGGAGGCCTACCCCGTCGCCCTCGCCCGGGCCGAGGAGCGGGCGGTGCGGCATTGGCTGGGCTGATGCGGGCCGGGCAGCGGTTCTTCACCGGCCTGCACACCCGGGTCTACCGCGCCAGCCATGGCCGCATCGGCTCGCACATGGGCCCGGTCGAGAACATCCTGCTGACGACCACCGGCCGCCGCACCGGTCGCACCCGCACCACCCCGCTGGGCTGCCTGCCCGACGGCGGCCGCCTCGTGCTCGTGGCCTCCAACGGCGGGGCGACCCGCCACCCCGACTGGTACCTCAACCTGTGCGCCGACCCGCGCGTCACCGTGCAGCGCGGCGCGCAGGTCCGTCCGATGCTGGCCCGGACCGCCACCCCGCAGGAGCGGGACGTGCTCTGGCCCCGGGTGGTCCAGCGGTATGCCGGGTACGCCCGCTACCAGGCGCACGCGCCGCGCGAGATCCCCCTCGTCATCTGCGAGGAGAAGCCCCGCCCGCCGGGATGATGGGGCCTGTGCACGACACCCTGGAGCAGTTGAAGTACGCCCACCTCGAGCGGGAGCTGCGGTTCCTGCTGCCCAGCCCTCCCCGGTCGCTCCCGGTCGAGCGGACGAGGCGGATCACCGACCGCTACCTGCCGGAGACCGGGCTGCGGCTGCGCCGGGTGGAGGAGGACGGCCGGCCCGTGGTGCTGAAGCTGGGACAGAAGGTGCGGCTCGACCGCGGTCCGCGCACGGTGGCCCACACGACGATGTACCTGCGCCCGGCGGAGTACGACACCCTGCTGGTCCTCGCGGCGGACGAGCTGGCCAAGACGCGGCACATCGTCCTGCTGGGTGGGCGCCGCTGGGCGGTGGACGTGTTCGAGGGTCGCCTGCGCGGCCTGGTCACCGCCGAGCTCGACCTCGGCGGGGACGGCGAGCGGCCGGACGAGCTCGGCCTCGACGTCCTGGCCGAGGTGACCGGCGACGAGCGGTTCACCGGCGGCGCCCTGGCGCGCACGTCGCCCGCCGCGCTGGCGGAGCTGCTGGGCGAGCACGGCCTGTACGCCTGATGACGAAGGCGCCGTCCCGGGTCGGGAGACAGGCTCCCGGACCATCCGCTCTGGGTGATTGCACTGGGCCGCGGGCTGGTTAGCGTCCTCGGTGTCGACAGTCAGCCTGCCGGTCGAGGGCGACAGGGGTGTCGGGCACGGGTGACACGGGGGCGCCGCAGAGCAAGGGAGGGTGCAGATGTATGCCGTGACGACCGCGGAAACGGTCGCTCCGCCGCTGGCCGTCGGGGAGCTGCTGGCGCCCTCGCTCGCGGTGCTGGAGCACATCCGGCGGGGCCTGGTCCTCGACGTCTACGAGGCTCGCGACACCACCCGCTTCTGCCGCGTCCTGGTCAAGACCCCGCGCCCGGAGCTCGAGCACGACCCCGGGACCCTGGCTTCCCTGGAGCACGAGTGGGACGTGCTGGCGAGGCTGACGCATCCCCACATGGTCCGCGGATACGAGCTCTTGCGGCCGGAGGACGCGGCACCGCGGCTGGTGCTGGAAGTGCTCACCGGCGCGACGTTCGGGGCGTTGATGGACGACCTGGGCAGGCTGTCCCTGCGTGACCTCGCCCAGCTGACCGACCACCTGGCTTCGGCGCTGCGCTACCTGCACTCGCTGGGGTTGCTGCACCTGGACGTCAAGCCGTCGAACGTGGTGTGCGACAACGGGATCGCCAAGCTGCTGGACTTCTCCATCGCCCGGCCCCCGGGCACGTACCGGCCCGGGCTGGGCACGCGGGCGTGGGCCTCGCCGGAGCAGCTGGCCGGCGAGGAGCTGACCTCCTCCGCCGACGTGTGGGGGCTCGGGCTGCTGCTGCACCTCGGCGCCACCGGGAGCAACCCCTACGGCCTGGTCGACGACGTGGAGGGGCTGCCGGTCACCGCGCCGGCTCCCCGGGTGCGCAGCGTGCGGCGGCTGCCCGCACCCGTCGCTGCCGCCATGGACGCCTGCCTCGAGCGGATGCCGGGTGACCGGCCCACGCTGCCCGAGCTCGCCGCGGCCTTCGCGCCCCATCTGGGCGAGTGACGGGCGGTCGGGCAGCGGGGCGTCTAGGTTGGCGCCATGGCAGCCGCTGACGGCAGGAGCCCCGCGGTCGAGGTCGAGGTCGGCGACAAGACGGTCCGGATCTCGAACCCGCAGCGCGTCTACTTCCCCGCGCGCGGGGAGACCAAGCTCGACCTGGTCAACTACTACCTCTCGGTGGGCGACGGCATCGTGCGGGCACTGCGCGAGCGCCCGTGCATGCTGCACCGCTTCCCCGAAGGGGTGTCGGGGGAGAAGGTCCACCAGAAGCGGCTGCCGCAGGGTGCGCCGCCGTGGGTCCAGACGGTGAGCGTCCACTTCCCGCGCTACCACCGCGACGTGCACGAGCTGTGCGTCACCGAGCTGGCCAGCGTGATCTGGGCGGTGCAGATGTCCACCGTCGAGTTCCACCCGTGGAACTCCCGGCGGGCCGACACCGAGAAGCCGGACGAGTGGCGCATCGACCTCGACCCCATGCCGGAGTGCGGCTTCGACACCGTGCGCCGGGTCGCCCACGTCGCCCACGAGGTGCTCGACGAGCTGGGCGCGACCGGCTGGCCGAAGACCTCCGGCGGCAAGGGGATGCACATCTACGTGCGGATCAAGCCCGAGCACGGGTTCAAGGACGTGCGCCGGGCGGCGCTCGCCTTCGCCCGGGAGGTCGAGCGGCGGGCCCCGGACGAGGTGACCACCACGTGGTGGCGGCGCGACCGTGACCCCTCGACCCTGTTCGTCGACTACAACCAGAACGCCCGCGACCACACCATCGCCGCTGCGTACTCGGTGCGGGGCCTGCCGGACGCCCGGGTCTCCACGCCGATCCGCTGGGACGAGGTCGACGACGTCCTGCCCGAGGACTGCACGATCGCGACGGTGCCCGACCGGTTCGCCCGGCTCGGGGACCTGCACGCCGGCATCGACGACGCGGTCTTCGACATCACCCCGCTGCTGGAGTGGGCGGAACGGGACGAGCACGCGGGGGCCGAGGACCCCGGCATACCCGAATGACACCGACACCGCGCGCTGACGCCGTAGCTCCCTGCCGAGGACGGGCCTACGCCAAGCTCACCCCCGCGAGGGGGAGTGCCGGTATCGCGGTCAGGTCCGGTTTCCGCCGGACATCCGGTCGGTCGGGTGGTTGGCTGGCGCCATGACGACCTCCGCGGGCCCCGTCCCCAGCGCCGCAGAGCGGTTCCACCAGCTGCACCACGGCCCGATCCTGGTCCTGCCCAACGCCTGGGACGTCGCGTCGGCCCGCCTGGTAGAGGAGGCGGGGGCGTCGGCCGTGGCCACCACGAGCGCCGGGCTGTCGTGGTCCTGGGGCGTCGCGGACGGTGAGCACCTGGGCCTCGAGCGCATCCTGGACCTCACCCGGCGGGTCGTGGACGCCGTCGACGTGCCGGTCACGACCGACCTCGAGGCCGGCTACGCGCAGGACCTCGACGGGTTGGCGGGCAACGTCCGTGCGGTCCTCGATGCCGGTGCGGTGGGGGTCAACGTCGAGGACGGTCTGACCGGCGGCCTGCGCCCGGTCGCCGAGCAGGCTGCGCGGATCGCGGCCCTGCGGCAGGAGGCCGGCGCCGGGTTGTTCGTCAACGCCCGCACCGACACCTACTGGCGTGCCGTCGGTGAGGCCGAAGACCGGCTCGACGAGACCGTGCGCCGCGCCGAGGCCTACCTCGAGGCCGGTGCCTCGGGCATCTTCGTCCCGGGCCTCAAGGACCGGGGCGTCATCGAAGCCCTGGTCGCCCGGATCCCGGCGCCGGTGAACATCCTCGTGGGCCCCGGCTCGCCCACCATTCCCGAGCTGGCCGACCTCGGGGTGGCGCGGGCGTCGGCCGGGTCCGCGATCGCCCTGGCGGCCTACGGGCTTGTCCGGCGTGCGGCGGCCGAGCTGCTCGGGGCGGGCACCTACACCGAGCTCGCGGGGGCCGCGGACTACCCGACGATGAACGCGCTGCTCTCCCGCTGAGCCCGACGCCAGGGGTGGCCGATGGACAGTGCGATGGCGATGCCCAACGCGGTGTCCAGCAGGCGCCACCCGAGCAGCGCGTCCGACGCGGCCCCGCCGAGCCGCAGCAGGATGAACACCATCGGGGCCACCACCGCCGTCAGCGCCGCGTAGCCGCGCGCCGTGGCGACGGGCACCAGTGTCGCCGCCACCACGAGGACGACGCAGAGCCATGCCGTCCCGGGCCGGGGAGCGAACAGGGCCGCGGCGACCGTCACCCCGGCGAGCGTGCCGAGCCCGCGTTGCACCGACCGGCGCGGCACGGGGGCGAGGTCGGGCTTGACCACCAGCGCGACGGTCAGCAGCAGCCAGTAGCCCCGGACCGGGTGCAGCAGCAGCGCCACCACCTCGGCCACGCCCGCGCAGGCGGCCAGCCGCAGCGCGTCGCGTGCCGGGTGCCGGGACAGCACGGCGGTATGCCGGACCGCCGGGTCGGGCGGCGCCGTTCGCCGCCCGCGGGCGGCGAGGGCACGGCATACCGCGGAGCTGCCTGTGAGGAGCAGGACCGGGAGGGCGCCGCAGATCAGCAGCGGTGCGGGCAGCCACCGGGGTCCGTGGGCGGGCAGGCCCTGGCCGAGTGCGGTCATGGTGAGCAGCTGCAGGCCGGCGGCCGACGCGCTCGGGCCGACCGTGCTGATGGCGCCGGCCACGCCGGCGACGAGCGCCGGCAGCAGGACGACGGGTACGGGCGTGGCATCGCGGGTCGCGGCCCCCGCGAGCAGGCCGATGGCACCGCCGAGGGCCGGCAGCAGGATGTGCCGCAGGCGGCGCGGTGTCGGGTGGGGCCGGTCGTTGGCCGAGGCGTAGAGGCTGCCCACGGCCAGCGGGATGGTCAGGCCGGGGTGGTGCAGCCACACCCCGACGGCGAGGGCGGCGGCCATGCCGACCGCCGCCCTGAGCATCGGACCCCGCAGGGCCAGTGCTGGTCGTGGGTTCAGCGCGCGCTCCAGCCGCCGTCGACGACGAGGGACGTGCCCGTCATCGACGCCGCGGGAGGGCTGCACAGGAAGAGCACCATCTCGGCGACCTCCTCGGACTCGACGAGGCGCTTGAGCGCCGCCTTGTCGAGGAAGACCTTCTCGAGGACCTCGTTCTCGCTGATGCCGTGGGCGGCCGCCTGGTCGGCGACCTGCTTGTCCACCAACGGGGTGCGCACATAGCCGGGGTTGACGCAGTTCGAGGTCACGCCGTGGGCGGCGCCCTCGAGGGCGACCACCTTGGACAGGCCCTCCAGGCCGTGCTTGGCCGAGACGTAGGCGCTCTTGAACTCCGAGGCGCGCAGTCCGTGCACCGAGGACACGTTGATGACCCGGCCCCAGCCCTTCTCGTACATCGAGGGCAGGGAGCGGCGGATCAGCCGGAACGGCGCCTCCAGCATGATCCGCAGGATCTGCGAGAACTTCTCGGGGTCGAAGTCCTCGATCGGGCGCACGTGCTGGATGCCGGCGCAGTTGACGAGGATGTCGGCGGTGAGGTCCAGGGCGTCGAGCGCGTCGAGGTCGGACAGGTCCGCCACGACGGCCTCGCCGCCGGTGATCTCCGCGACCTCGCGGACGGCTTCCTCCTTGAGGTCCACGGCGATGACGTGCGCCCCGGAACGGGCCAGGCGCAGGGCGGTCGCCCGGCCGATGCCGCTGCCGGCGCCGGTGACGAGGGCGGTCCGCCCGGTGAGGTCGACCTGCACGGTGTCCCGGGGCTGGGCGAGGGGTGAGGTGGTCATGAGGTGCTCCTTCAGGCGGCCAGGTAGTCGTGGACGATCGCGGCCCGAGGCAGGGTCAGGTCGGTGATGATGTGGCTGGCGCTGACTATCTCGCGCACCGGCAGGTCGGCCAGCGGCGCCAGGGCGTGCTCGAACAGCTGGAGGCGGGCCGGGCCGACCCAGGCGCCGAGGATGCTCAGGTCGCTGATCTGCGTGCGGATGAGCTCGGCGATCCGGGGCCGGCCGTCGTAGCCCGGCATGAGCTTGAGCATGTAGGTCGGCATCGCGATCTCGGCGCGGGCCGCCTCGGGGTCCATGACCTCGTGCTTGAAGCCCATGGTGGCCGTGGCCACGCGCAGGCTGCCGTAGTCCAGGGTCCCGACGAGGGTGTCGGAGTCGGTGAACAGGCTCGGGTGGCCAAGCTTCTTGGGGTAGGCGCTGCCTTCACGGCCGAGCGCGATGGCCGGGGCGTTGTCGAGGTACATGGAGTGGATGTAGTCCGCCTCCTCGCCCTCGTGCCGGACCCGCAGCACCTGGCCGGACTCGGTGTAGTCGCCCAGCCCGGAGCTGTCCGGCATCCGGATGACCTCGAAGCGCACGAGCGGGTCGTCGACCTCGAGCGGTTCCGGCACCACGGCGCGCATGGCGTCGAGGTCGGTGCGGTAGGTGATGTTGAGGTACTCCCGCCGGCTGAACCGGTAGGGGCCGGCAGGGTATGCCGCGCCGCCGAGCGGGGTTGATGTGGCCTGGAGAACGTCCTGGCTTCGCACTGGTGATGGGTGTCCCAACGCGCGATCCGTGGGTCGACCGTGGCGGTCCTCGCGCTCTGGGACCGTCCGGCCATCTACCTCCCCGACGTTAGGCAGACCCGGGCCGCGAGAGAAATGCAGGTGAGCAGGGATTCATACACTTGGCGCATGGATGTCGAGCTGCGCGACCTGAGGCTGTTCATGGCGCTGGCGGAGGACCCGCACTTCTCCCGGGCCGCGGCCAGCCGCCGGGTCAGCCAGCCGACGCTGACCCGGTCCCTCGCCCGGCTGGAGCGGGCGCTGGGGGTCCGGCTGGTGGAGCGGACCACGCGCAGCGTCGCACTGACCGACGCGGGGGAGCGGCTCAGCGCCGAGCTGGCCCAGATCCTGCCCCGCCTCGACGCGGCGGTCCGCTCGGTGAGCGCCCACCCCACGCTGCGGCTGGGGTTCACGTGGCTGCTGCCGGCCGAGCTCGTCCGCCGGCTGCTGGTGGGTTTCGAACGAGGCGCCGGCGGCCGGATCGACCTGGTCCGCCGGGACGACCGCTCCGGTGGGGTGCTCAGCGGCCAGACCGACGCCGCCATCGTCTTCGGCACGGTCCGGCGCAGCGAGTCCCTGCGCGTGGTGGAGCTCGGCACGGAGTCGCGGGTCGCGGCGGTCTCCCGGGACCACCCCCTGGCCCGTCGCCGCCGGCTGCACTGGGCCGAGCTGGCCGACCACCCGCTGGTGGTCAACGCGGTCAGCGGCACCGTCGGCCCCACGATGTGGCCGGCCTCGGCCCGTCCGGAGGTGGCGGTCAGCTGCCGGACCTACGACGAGTGGATCGCCATGGTCGCGGCCGGCCGGGGCGTCGGGGTGCTGCCCGAGTCCGCCCGGGAGCAGCCACACCCGGGCGTGCGCTACGTGACGATCGGCGATGCGCCGCCGGTGTCGCTGCTGCTCGTCCTGCCGACCCGGGCCGCGCACCCCCTCGTCGGTGCCCTGGAGGAGCTGGCCGTGGCGGCCGCGCGGGAGGCTTCGCCGGGGTCCTAGTCGGACGTGGAGGTGGCGAGGCGGTGCAGGATCGGCGCCGCGCGCGCGATGGGGATGCCGAAGCCGATGTTCTGCGCCAAGGCCTCCTCCGAGCTCGAGGCGCCCGCGGTGGTGATGCCGATGACCGCGCCGGAGGCCGACAGCAGCGGGCCGCCGGAGTCACCCGAGCTGATCGCCGCGTCGGTCTGCAGCAGGTGGCTCAGGGTCGTGCCGTTGCTGAACGAGACGGTGCGTCCGAGGGCGGAGATGATGCCGACGGTCACCGTGGGGGTCCCTTCCAGGGCCAGTGCGTTGCCGGCGGCGATGACGAAGTCACCGACGCGTGGGGTCAGGTCGGTGGCCAGGCCCAGCGGTGGGAGCGAGGCGCCCTCCATCCGCACAACCGCCAGGTCGGCGTCCAGGTCCGAGCCGACCACGGTGGCGGCGGCGCGCGAGCCGTTGGGCAGCGTGACCGAGACGGAGCGGGCGCCGGAGACGACGTGGGCGTTGGTGGCGATGTCACCGGAACGGTCGAAGGCGAAGCCGGTGCCGGCCACCTTGTGCGTGAGGGTGCCACCGACGCCGTCCGGGACCGTTGTGGAGACGTTCAGGGCCACGACCGAGCTGCGGATCCGTGCGGCCACGTCGGCCAGCCCGGTCATCGCGTCCCCGCCCAGGCGGGCCGACTGGGCGCTCGTGCGTGCGCCGTCGCCCTCGACCAGCCACGCCACGACGCCGCCGCCGATGCTGCCCGCGACCAGCGAGCTGACCACGACGAGGACGGACAGCCGCCGGCGCACCGGGTGCGGGCCCTGGGCAGGCGGTGAAGCCGGCGGCGGGGGAGGTGACGTCGGCACCGGGTCGGACGTAGCAGGTGGCCGATCGTCCCTGACATCCACCGGCTCGGGCTGCAGGTCGGTGCTCACCCAACCAGTTCAACGGCCGGGCCGGCCCACCTCCCGTGGCCTTGGTCCCTCCTCAGCCGGTGGTCAGGCGCAGGGCCCGGCTCACGTGCGGCCAGGCGAGGTCCCCCAGCGCCGCGTCCGCGGCGGGTGTGCCGCCGCGGGCCATCGCCTGCCCCGCGGCGACCGCGGACTCCCCGGGCAGCACCGTGCGGTGCCCCGCGTGCGGGTGCGTGACCACCGTCGTGGCCAACCCGTGCGCCTCGCGCCGGGCGGCGATGCTGCGGGCGAAGTCCGCCCCGGGCCAGACCTGGTCGTCCTCGCCGCCGACGAGGACGACCTCCCCGGTGATCCGCTCGACCGGGATCGCGGCCGCCTCCGCCTGCGCCGGGTGTGCGGCGAGGCTGGCCTCGTAGCACCCGCGGAAGGCCGGCGGCGTACGGTCCGGCTCCCAGGACTCCAGGAAGGGCACGAACGGCAGTGGTATGCCGTGCCGCGTCCAGTGCGAGGTCTGCCGCGGCTGGCCGCCGGGGCCGTCCGGGGCCACCCCCGCCCAGACCACCGGGGTCGGGGCGAAGGCGACGACGGCCTCGACCCGGGGGTCGTGGACGGCGGTGAGCAGGGCGGCCTCGGCGCCGAAGGAGAGCCCGACCACCGCCAGCCGGTCGCACTCCGTCGCGAGCCGGTCGAGGGCCGCCGTGAACGTCTCCAGCGGCACCTCCCACGGCCCGGGCTGCTGACCGTCCCCACCGAACCACTGGATCGACATGGCGCTGGCGCCGTGCGAGGCCAGCAGACGGGACCGGTCGGCGTCGACCCGCCCGCTGGAGCCGGCCAGGACGAGCACGCCTGTGCCGCAGGAGTTCTCGGGCCGGACCCACACACCGGCGGGGTTGCTCAGCTGCTGCGCCATGCGCCCGAGGCTAGAGGGCCGCTCAGGCGCAGCACGACCTTGGCGGTCGTCGCGGAGGCCACCGTGGTGGCCGCGAAGGCCGGCGACACGGCATACCCACGCTTGCCGCGGTGACCGCCGCGGCGCCGACCAGCAGCATCGTCCGAGCCTTCATCGACATGGGATCCCCCTCGTACGTCGTGGAGCCCGTGAGGCTGGCGACTCTCGGGTCGCGCCGCTCCCCGACGCGCGCGCGGTCGGTGCCGCGAGCGATTCCGGGAGATATACCCCTGGGGGTATAGTGGTGGCACGTTTCCCGACGAGAGGAGAGGCACGTGTGCCAGCCGGCCGTGTGCAAGCAGTGTGGGAAGGCGACCTGGCGCGGGTGCGGCATGCACGTCGACCAGGTCATGGCGGGTGTGCCCAAGGCGGCGCAGTGCACGTGTGAGCGAGGCGGCGGTGGCGGCCTCGTCGGGGCGATCAAGGGGTTCTTCGGCCGGGGCTGACCCGCTGCCCGGTGATCGCGGCGTCAGCGGCCCTCGGTGGACCGGTCCTGACGACGGGCCACCAGGTCCGCCACCCGCTGGCGCGGGGACCGGTAGGCCACCTCGTCGTTCGGGCCGTGTCCGGCCAGCCGGTTGCCGAAGGAGTCACCGTCGCGGGTCTGGCTGCGGAACGCGAGAAGCCGGGCGATGTGTGCGCAGAAGAGCAGCATCACCACCAGGAAGATGACCGTGTAGACCACGCTGAGCCACATGCCCCCACCTCCAGGAAACGGCCGGCTCGGCGGCCGCCCTTCGACTCATTGAACGCCCTGCGCGGCGGGAGCGCCATGGTTTCGGCCTGTGAAGGGGCCCGTTGCCGCGGCACCGCGACAGGCGCGCGACCGCGCCGACGAAACCGGCTGCGGCGCGGCCGGGGGTGTGGACCACACTGCATGGGGCGTGAAGCTCGCGGGTCCCGGCGTCATCGCCCTACCGGGTGAGCGGACCGTCCGATGACGTCGCCGTCTTCTCCGTCGTCGACCTCGCCCGGGACGAGGACCTGGCCGGCGAGGTGTTGCTGTGGGGCATCGACCTCCACAACCGCAGCGCCCACCCGGGGATCTCGCTGCTGCCGGAGTTCCGTGCCGGTTCGGCCGGTCACGACTCCCGGCAGTCGACCATCACGACCTGCCGTGATCCCGCACCGCCGACCTCAACGCCCACCTCCGCAAACCGGATCACCGTCCGGGTGCCGGCAGGGACCTGCACGCAGTCTGGCCACCCGCCCGCGTGCAGGCTCCCGTTCCTGTCGATCCACTGCGGCACCGAGTCCCGGAACCCGTAGGTCCAGTCGCCCACGGGAAGGCTGACCTCGTGGTGCCCGACGTACGCACGCGCGGTGTGCCAGGTTGCCTGGCTGGCGTGCGCCTCACCGAGGAGGTAGCCGCCAGCGCCACTGGCCACAGCGAGCCCCAAGAGTGCCGCTGCCGCCGTTGTCCGCCGCTTCATGCGTGCCCCTTCCCCGAATGCTGCGACCTGCCCCCCAGGAGTATGCGCACAGCCAGCGCTCCCGTGCGGCGTTCCGCCCGACCTAGGGGCAGCGCCCGAAGGCGAGGAAGTGCGGGCTGGCTGCCATGAGGGCCGGATCGGACTCCAGCACCCGGGCGCAACGCAGGGCTGAGGGCAGGAGGGCCTCGAGCTCGTCGGGGGCGGCGCGGTCCAGGGCCGGCGTAGCGGGTCCCTCCAGACCGAGGACGGTGACGTCCTGCAGGCCGACCCCCCGGAGCTCTTCGGCGAGCTCTTCGTGGTGGTGGAAGTACGCCGTGGTGAAACCGTCCGGGTCGTCGGCGTGCTGCCCGTCGTCGAGCAGGGAACGCAGCTCGGCCTCGGTGTCGTCGTCGATGTCGCCGGTGGCGGCCAGCTCGAGCAGCGGGGCGTAGCGGTTGATCGCCGCCGCGACGACCAGGCCGCCGGTGCTGGTGACGCGCCTGGCCTCGGTGAGCGCGGACCGCCGGTCGTTCGCGTCCACGAGGTGGTAGAGCGGCCCCAGGAGCAGGGTCGCGTCGAAGCTGCCGTCGGGGTGCGGCAGGGCGCGGGCGTCGCCGAGGTCCGCGGGGAACCCGCCGTGCCGACGGGCCGTTGCGACGTGCTCGGGGACGGGGTCGAGCAGGTGCACCGCGTAGCCGTCCTCGCTCAGCCACCGGGCGTGGACCCCCGTGCCACCCCCGACGTCGAGCACGGCTGCGGGCGGTGCCGGGAGGAAGCGCCGCAGGAGCTCTTGCGTGCGCAGGTACTCGATGCGGCCGTGGGCTGACCGGGTCAGTCGTTCGTCTTCGCGGTAGCGGTCGCGGTAGAAGGACAGGATCACGGGGTCGATCTCCGTGGCTGGCATGACCGCATCCTCCCGAGCGACGCCTACCGGTGTCCTCCGAAAATCCCTTCAGGTGGGAGGTCGACGAGCTCAGGCGACGAAGATGCAGAACGGGTGGCCGGAGAGGTCCGCCAGGACGTACAACGGCTCGTCCGGGTCATCGGTGCGGTCGAGCAGCAGCTGCGCCCCGAGCGACTCAGCCCGCTCCCGCTGCCGCTGCAGCTCCGCGAGACTCGAGACGGTGAAGTCGAGGTGCATCTGCATGGGCACCTCATGGGTGGGCCACGTCGTCCGCTCCAGGCGCTCGACCTGTTGGAACGCCAGCTTGCGGGCGCCGTTCGCGTCCACGAGGACCAGCCAGTCGGCATCGTCAGCCTCACCAGCCGCGGGCGGTTCGTCGCCCTGCCGGTACTCCAGCCCCAGGAGCTGCCGATAGAACTCGGCAAGGCCTCGGGCGTCGGTGGTGTCGACAGCCGTGTGGAGCAGCTGCGGGTACTCAGCCATGGTCGTCTCCCCTCTGGCCGGATGGTTCCACGCCAGGCGCCTCACTGCACTCGTCGGTATGCCGGGCAGCTTGCGGCCCCAGGCCCGGGACGAAGAAGTCCCGGACCCCTGTCCGGCGCCGTGGCTAGGGTCGGCGCGTGACCTTCGAACAGCAGCGGGACGACTACGTGGCCGCGCTCGGCTGGGTCGCCGACCTCATGGCCTCGACTCCACCAGCACAGCTGGGCCTGCCCACGCCGTGCGCCGAGTACGACGTGCGCACCCTGATGGGGCATCTGGTCGGCACCGCTGAACGGGGTCTGGGCACGGCTGAGCGGCGTTCAACCAGCGACGTCCCGCATGTGGTCACGGACGTCGCCGATGAGGAGCTCGCGAGCACCTATGCGGTGCTGGCCAAGCGGATCGGTGATGCGTGGGCGGAGTTGTCGGGCGATGACCATGTCCGGGCGCCCTGGGGCGGGTCCAGCGCTCTCGAGGCCGCGCAGGGATACACGGTGGAGACAGTCACCCACGGCTGGGACCTGGCTGTCGCGACGGGCCGTGCCAGTGAGGCTCCCGACGGCGTCGCTGCACGCGGCCTGCTCGTCGCCGAGCAGGTCATCCCCGGACGTCTGCGTGGGGTGATGTATACCGACTCCGTAGCGGCTGA
>DASSPC010000113.1:0-3540 GCA_035699865.1 Oryzihumus sp.
GTGATGTTCACCAGCGCCGGCGAGGTCACGCTCTCCATCCGCAGCAGCAGGGACGAGCGCTTCTCCACCCCGCAGCTCACCGTCGCCGACCAGGTCCTGGCCTTCGAGGTCACCGACACCGGCATCGGCATCCCGGTGGAGCAGCTGCGGACCATCTTCGAGGCGTTCCAGCAGGCCGACGGCACGATCAGCCGCAAGTTCGGCGGCACGGGCCTCGGCCTGTCCATCAGCCGCGAGATCGCCCGGCTGATCGGTGGCGAGATCCACGTGGAGTCCCAGCCGGGCCGGGGCAGCAAGTTCACGCTGTACGTGCCGACCCGCCTGGACACCGGGACCAAGCCGGTCCTCGCGACGCCCGACGACGTCGGGACCCGGCCCTCCGCGTCGGTCCCGTCCCCGGCGGTGGTGGCCGCCGACCTGCCGCCCGAGCCGGTCGAGGACGACGCGGCCGACATCGACCCCGGTGACCGGGTCCTGCTGGTGGCGCTGCCCGACGCGGAGCTGTGCCGGTCCGCCATGGCGGTCGGCCGGGCCCACGGCTTCAAGGTCCTGGCCACGGTCCACGCCGACCGTGCCGTGCTGGCCGCCCGCGAGCGCCGCCCGGACGGGATGGTCGTGGGCATGGACATGGTCACCCACGACGGGACGTCCCTGGTGCACTGGCTCAAGCGCCTGGACGACACCCGGCAGGTGCCCGTGGTGGCCACCCACCCGGCCGGCGCCGCGGAGACCGTCCACGCCGGCTGGGTGGCCGGGGCGCTGGACGTGGTGGAGGTGCCGTTCATCCGGGCCCAGCTCGACGCGGCGCTGGAGCGGCTGGAGCTGTTCATCGAACGCTCCAAGCGGTCGCTGCTGGTGGTCACCGCCGACGCCGGGTCGGACGCCGCCGCCGTGGCGGAGCGCTTCGAGCGGGTCGACGAGGTCGAGGTCGAGGTCGTCGGGTCGCCCGAGGAGGCGGTGGCCGCGTTCAGCGAGCGCGCCTACGACTGCGTCCTGGTCGACTTCGGCCTGCCCGACGCCGGCGGCCTGGAGGTGCTCAAGCGGGTGCGGGCACGCCGCACGATGCGGCACACGCCCCTCGTGGTCAGCGGCAGCACCGGCCTGGCCGAGCCCGACGTGGCCCGGCTGGCGCAGTACGCCGAGGCGCTGACCGTGACGTGCCCGCCCACGCTGGCCGCCCTCGTGGAGCAGACGGCGGTGTTCCTCCACCGCTCCGACGTGGCCCCGGCCGGCGAGCCGGACGTCGAGGCGGAGCAGCAGGCCGTGGAGGGGCGGCGGATCCTCATCGTCGACGACGACGTCCGCAACGTCTTCGCCCTGGCCAGCGCGCTGGAGCAGCACGGGATCGACGTCCTCTACGCCGAGAACGGCGAGGAGGGCCTGCAGACGCTGCGCCGCGAGCCCGACATCGACCTGGTGCTGATGGACGTGATGATGCCCGGCATGGACGGCTACACGGCGATGCGGGAGATCCGGATGATGCCCACGTTCCGGGACCTGCCGGTCATCGCCCTGACCGCCAAGGCGATGCCCGGCGACCGGGACAACAGCCTCACCGCCGGGGCCTCGGACTACGTGACCAAGCCGGTCGACGTCGAGCAGCTGCTCTCGGTCATCCGGTCGTGGCTGTCGTGAGCGAGCGGGCCCGGATCCTGCTGGTCGACGACCGACCGGAGAACCTGCTGGCGCTGGAGGCGATCCTGGCCTCCCTGGACCAGGTGCTGGTGCGGGCCGGCTCCGGGGAGGAGGCGCTGCGCGCGCTGCTGCGCGACGACTTCGCGCTCATCCTGCTCGATGCCCAGATGCCCGGCATGGACGGCTACGAGACCGCCGCGCGGATCAAGCGCCGGCAGCGCACGCGGGACATCCCGATCATCTTCCTCACCGCGGTGGACAAGGACACCAACAGCTCCTACCGGGGCTACGCCGCCGGCGGCGCCGACTACCTCGCCAAGCCGTTCGACCCGTGGATCCTGCGCGCCAAGGTCCAGGTCTTCGTGGACCTGTGGGTGGCCGGGCGGCGCCTCGCCACCCAGGCCGACATGCTGCGCGGCCAGATCGGCGAGCGGGAGGGCAGCCCCGACGTGCTCGGCGCCCTGCGCACCCGGGTCGCCGCGGTCGAGGACGCGGTCTGGGCGCTGTCGGCGCAGCTGCGCGCCGCCGGGACCGAGCCGACCCCCGCCCTGCAGCGGGTGGAGCGCGAGCTCGACGCCCTGCAGGGTGCCCTGTCGGCGCTGGGGGAGCACGCGGGTGCGGTCGGGGCCGCCGGCCAGGATCCCGGCTGACCCGCCGCGGTCTGTCACGGCACGACGGTGTGCCGGGTGGCCGCCACCCGGGGCGCTACGCCCTGGCCTTCGCGATGAGGTCGCGCTCGTCCCCGGGCGAGAGGCCGGCCTTGCGCGGCCGGCCGGGACCGGCCTGCAGCTCCCAGGCCAGGGTGTCGCGCAGCGTGTCCTCCAGCGGCCGCAGCAGCAGCCCCGACTCCCGGGCCGCGGCGTTGCTGCGGTGCCCGAACGCCTCCCAGCCCTCGCTGTGCAGCCACAGCGGCAGCGAGCGCTCACCGGCCCACTCCTCGACCCCGTGGTCGACCAGCCACTGCGAGGACACCGGCACCAGCGGGCCGTCGTGGCCGGCGACCCGGCGGGCCGTCGCCAGGTGCTCCCCGAGCGGGGTCACGTCACCGAGCAGGTTGAACACCCCGGCCCGCTCCTGCTCCACCGACTCCACCAGCCATCGGGCCAGGTCGCGCACGTCGATGACCTGTGTGCCCAGGTCCGGAGTGTCCGGGACCAGGACCGCCGCGTCGTCGGTGGCGGGGTGGGCGAAGCGCAGCGGCCAGTAGCCGGTGCGGTCGCTGTGGTCGCCGGGGCCGCCGATCAGCCCCGACCGGGCGATCACCGTCCGGTCCGGGCCCACGCCGGCGAGCACCGCCTGCTCGCAGGCCACCTTGGCCTCGCCGTAGGACTCCCGGTCGGCGACGTCCCCCTCGAGCGCGGGCAGCAGGGCAGCCCCCTCGTCGGCACCCGGGGTGCCGTGCGCGGCATACACGCTGCCGGAGGAGACGTAGACCCAGGTGGCGGCGCGGTCCGCGAGCGCCGCGACGGCGCCGCGCACGAAGCCGGGCTGCCAGGACACGTCGACGACCCCGTCCCAGTCCTGGTCGGTGACCAGCCCGTAGGCCGCGGCGCTGGAGCGGTCGGCGGCGAGCATGTGCACCCCCGGCGGCGCCTGGCCGGACTCCCCGCGGGCCAGGCACGTCACGTCGTGCCCCCGCTCCAGCGCCACCTGCGCCACCTCACCGCCGAGCCAGGCGGTCCCTCCCAGGACAAGAATCCGCATGCCGATCACCCAACACGTCGGTCCGCGGATTGTCATCGCGCGTTCGCTGCGGGCTGATCACGCCTAGAGTGAGTTCATGGAGCGCCGAATCTTCGGGATCGAGAACGAGTACGGCGTCACGTGCACGTTCGACGGCCAGCGGCGGCTCACCCCGGACGAGGTGGCCCGCTACCTGTTCCGCAAGGTCGTGTCGTGGGGCCG
>DASSPC010000114.1:0-5012 GCA_035699865.1 Oryzihumus sp.
TTCGGCAAGACCCACGGCGCGGCGAGTGCCGAGTACGTCGGCCCGGAGCCGGAGGCTGCGCCGCTGGAGGATCAGGGCCTGGGCTGGAAGAACACCTACGGCTCCGGCAAGGGTGGCGACACGATCACCTCCGGCCTCGAGGTCACCTGGACCAGCACCCCGACAACGTGGGGCCACGGCTTCTTCCAGAGGCTCTTCGGCCACGAGTGGGAGCTCGAGGAGAGCCCGGCGGGCGCCAAGCAGTGGGTCGCCAGGGGCGCCGAGGCCGACGTGCCCGACGCGCACGACCCGTCGAGGAAGCACAAGCCGACCATGCTCACCACCGACCTGGCGCTGCGCTTCGACCCCGAGTACGAGCGGGTCTCGCGCCGCTTCCTCGAGGATCCCGAGGCGTTCGCGCTCGCGTTCGCCAAGGCCTGGTACAAGCTGCTGCACCGTGACATGGGCCCGGTCCAGCGCTACCTCGGCCCGTGGGTGCCGGAGGCGCAGCTGTGGCAGGACCCCGTCCCGGCCGTCGACCACGAGCTCGTCAGCGACATCGACATCGCCTCGCTGAAGGAGCAGGTCCTCGGCACCGGCCTCTCGGTCGGCCAGCTCGTCACCACGGCGTGGGCGTCCGCGGCAACGTTCCGCGGCACCGACATGCGCGGGGGCGCCAACGGCGCGCGGATCCGCCTGGAGCCGCAGCGCAGCTGGGAGTCCAACGCCGACGTGGCACCGGTGCTCGAGAGGCTCGCCCGGGTGCAGCAGGACTTCAACGCCGGTGACTCCGGTCGGAAGGTCTCGCTGGCCGACCTCATCGTGCTGGGCGGGGTCGCGGCGATCGAGAAGGCGGCGAGGGACGCCGGCGTCGACGTCAAGGTCCCGTTCACGCCCGGTCGCACCGACGCCTCGCAGGAGCAGACCGACGTCGAGGCCTTCACGGTGCTCGAGCCGCGGGCCGACGGCTTCCGCAACTACCTGCGGGCGGGCGAGAAGCTCCCGCCGGAGGTGCTGTTGCTCGACAAGGCCAACCTGCTCACGCTGACCGCGCCGGAGATGACCGTGCTGGTCGGCGGCCTGCGGGTCCTGGGTGTCACCGCCGGCGGCTCGACCTTCGGCGTCCTGACCGACCGCCCCGGCGCGCTGAGCAACGACTTCTTCGTCAACCTGCTCGACATGCGCACGGAGTGGAAGGCGTCCGGCCAGTCGGAGAACGTTTACGAGGGCCGGGACCGAACGACGGGCGAGACGACGTGGACCGCCACGGCCGTCGACCTCGTCTTCGGCTCGAACTCCCAGCTGCGCGCGATCTCCGAGGTCTACGCAGCCGACGACGCCACGGAGAAGCTCGCGCGTGACTTCGTCGCGGCGTGGGACAAGGTCATGAACCTCGACCGGTTCGACCTGTCCTGAGGCCGTGGTCCGGGCCGGCCGCTCGCCGGCCGGCCCGGACACCCTGACGCGGTGGCGCCGGCGCCACCCCGTCAGGGTGCGAGCTCAGAGCACCTTGACCTGGCTCCAGGCGTCCTGGACCGCGGCGGCCTCGCGGCTGTCGGCGCCGAAGCGCTTGCCGGCTGCCTCGACCGTGGCCGTGGCGAACCCGTGGAAGTCCACGTCCTTGGGCAGCCCCGCGCCGGTGAGCACGTCGTACCAGACCTGGCCCGCGCCCTCCCAGGCGTGACCGCCGACCGCGGTCGCGGCGAGGTAGAAGGCGTGGTTGGGGATGCCGGAGTTGGTGTGCACCCCACCGTTGTCGTGCTGGTCGTCGTGCGGCAGGTCCACGTAGCCGTCCATCGTCGCCGGCTGCGGGTCCTTGCCCAGGTGCGGGTCGTCGTAGGCGGTGCCCGGCGCCTTCATCGAGCGCAGCGCGACCCCCTTCACCTGCGGGGTGAACAGCCCCTGACCGATGAGCCAGTCGGCCTGCTCCGCGGTCTGCCCCAGGGACATCTGCTTGACCAGCGAGCCGAACACGTCCGACACCGACTCGTTGAGCGCGCCCGACTGACCCACGTAGGTCAGGCCTGCGGTGAACTGCGTGACGCCGTGGGTCAGCTCGTGGCCGATGACGTCGATGCAGTCGGTGAACGAGCGGAACCATCTGCCGTCGCCGTCGCCGAACACCATCTGCTCGCCGTCCCAGAACGCGTTGTCGAAGCCCGTGTCGTAGTGGACGCTGGCGACCAGCGGCAGCCCGGCACCGTCGAGGGAGTCGCGCTGGTAGGCAGTCCAGTAGAGCTGCCAGGTGGCACCGAGGCCGTCGTAGGCCTCGTTGGCCGAGGCGTCGGCGACCGGGGGCTCGCCCTCGTGGCGCACCGGCGTGCCCGGCAGCGTCGTGCCGTGCTTGGCGTCGTCGACCTGGCGCTGCGGCGCATGGGCGGCGGGGGCCGCGGCCTCCTCCGGCTGCGTGCTCGGCGCCGGCGCATGGCGCAGGTAGGGCGGGATGATGCCCTGTTCGGCGCCGGTCGCCGGCTGCGACGGGCCACGTCGGCCGCTGCCCACCCGGGCGGCGCGGGTCTCGCGCCGGCCCCGGACCTCACGGTCGAGGGTCAGCGTGCGTTGGGCGGCCTCGGCGACGGCGGGGTCGTCGTGGCGGGTGAGCCGCTCCACGAGGTAGGGCGGCAGGATCGAGCAGACCTGGTGCGGTGCGTGTGAGTTCCCCATGGGCCCACGGTGCACCCGGGGACCGACAACCGCACCCCGAAGAGCCGGCCGCGTCGCAGACGGTCAGACCCGCACGATCGCCGCCAGCCAGGCGTGTGCCTGCCCGGGGTCGACGGTGATGTCGAGGCTCGTCGGCTCGATCGTCTCCACCCGCCAGCCGTCGGCGAAGGCGCGATGGATCTCCTCCTGCCGGATGCGGCGGGGACCCCAGTCCCCGGGCTCGGCGTCGCTGAAGCAGAGCAGGTGATACCGGGCGCCGACCGGCATCGACGCCCGCAGGGCGTCGACGAGCCTCGCGCGGTCGGCGTCGTCGAAGACGTGGAAGAGCCCGCAGTCGAGGACGGTGTCGAAGGACTCGCCGAGTGCGCCGAGGTCGAGCGCGTCCTGGACCAGGAACCGGGCGTGCAGGGCCCGCGCCTCAGCCTTGCGTCGGGCGATCCCGATCGCGGTGGCGGACGTGTCGACCCCGGTGGCCTCGAGGCCGAGCGCGGCCGCCATGAGGGCATGCTCACCGGTGCCGCAGCCGACGTCGAGGACCCGGCCCACCAGACGTGCGTCATCGGCCAGCGCGCGGAACGCCGGCTGGGGCCGGCCGATGTCCCAGGGTGGGGTCCCGGTCGCATAGGCGACATCGAAGTCACCCGGATCCCGGCTCCGGGGCCTCCCCGACAGCCCGTCGGGGCGCTCTGCCTCAGTCATCGCCCCTCCACCCGGACGCGCCAGCGCCCCCTGCCCACCAGTGTGCGCGCGCTGGGGCCGTGCCGCACAGCGCTCCGATGAGCCGCGAAGGGCCCAGCGAACCTGACCGGGACCCGGTCAGACAGGCAAGGTCTCGCGGTAGCCCTCGAGGCCGGCGGCCGTCTTGGTCGGGACGAACTCCACGACGCGGTACTCCGCGACGCCCTCCACTGCGAAGGGGTCCGTGGCCGCCCGTGCCTCGACCGCGCGGCGGTCGACGCCCACCGCGATGATGATGCCGCCGTCGCGGGGGTTCTTGCGCCCGGACGCGACGAACACGCCCTCGGCGTAGCCCCGGTCCAGCCACGCGACGTGCTCCTCCAGGAGCGCGTCGATCCGGTCCAGCGGGGCGGTGTAGGTCAGCTCGAGGATGAACACGCCCGGCAGCCTAGGGGAGCGCGCGGTCCCACGATGCGGGACCGGGGTCCACCCGGTGGACTGCGGCGAGCGGCGCGGCATACCCTCGGCTTGTGCGTATCGCGCCGGGAGCGCTGCTCCTCCTTCGCCGCCGCGGCGGGGCCCTGTAAGACGGCCGCCCCTCGCCGCGGAGTCCGTGTTGCCCAGGCCTCACCTTGAACCCGCGAACACGTAGAGGCGAGAACATGATCCACCCCCAGCAGCCCAGCGGTATGCCGGTCGGCAAGTACCAGCCCTTCCATGACCAGATCGTCGTGGACCTGCCCGACCGCACGTGGCCGACCCGGCGCATGGACACCGCACCGCGCTGGTGCGCCGTGGACCTGCGCGACGGCAACCAGGCCCTGATCGACCCGATGAGCCCCGAGCGCAAGAAGCGCATGTTCGACCTGCTGGTCCGCATGGGCTACAAGGAGATCGAGGTCGGCTTCCCCTCGGCGAGCCAGACCGACTTCGACTTCGTGCGGATGCTCATCGAGGGCGGGCACATCCCCGACGACGTGACGATCCAGGTGCTCACCCAGGCCCGGGACCACCTCATCGAGCGCACCTACGACGCGATCCGCGGCGCGAAGCAGGCGATCGTCCACCTCTACAACTCCACGTCGGTGCTCCAGCGGCGCGTGGTCTTCGGGCTGGACCAGGACGGCATCGTCGACATCGCGCTGCAGGGTGCCCGGCTGTGCCGCAAGCTCGAGGAGACCATCCCGGAGACGGATGTCTACTACGAGTACTCCCCGGAGTCCTACACCGGCACCGAGCTGGAGTTCGCCGCGCGGATCTGCAACGCGGTCATCGACGTGTTCGACCCGACGCCGGACCACAAGATGATCGTCAACCTGCCGGCGACCGTGGAGATGGCCACGCCCAACGTCTACGCCGACTCGATCGAGTGGATGTCGCGCCACCTCAACCGGCGCGAGTCGGTCGTGCTGTCGCTGCACCCGCACAACGACCGCGGCACCGGCGTCGCGGCGGCCGAGCTCGGCTACCTGGCCGGCGCCGACCGGATCGAGGGCTGTCTGTTCGGCAACGGCGAGCGCACCGGCAACGTCTGCCTGGTGACGCTGGGCATGAACCTGTTCAGCCAGGGCATCGACCCCGAGATCGACTTCTCCGACATCGACGAGATCCGGCGCACCGTGGAGCACTGCAACCAGCTGCCCGTGCACGAGCGCCACCCCTACGGCGGCGACCTGGTCTTCACCGCGTTC
>DASSPC010000115.1:0-3768 GCA_035699865.1 Oryzihumus sp.
GGATCCGCCGCGGGACGGGGTGGGCAGTGGTCCTGGGCGTGCTCGTCGCGGTCGCCGTGGTCGTCGCGGTCGGGCCCACCCGGATCACCGGCACGGACCTGGCCGGCGGGTGGAACCTGCCCGCGCTCGGGGTGGCCGCGCTGGAGGCCACACTCACCGTCTGCGGGCCGATCTGGTTGCTGGCCGCGGCCCAGACCCGGCTGCGCTTCGACGGCGCGCAGTGGCGCCGCGCCGGGCGCGGCGCCTACACGGCATACCTGCTGCAGGCCCCGGTGCTCCTCGGGCTGGCGGTGCTGCTGCGGGCCGTCCCCGTGGCCGCCGAGGTCAAGGCGCTGGTCGTGGCCGTCGGCGGGGTGCTGCTGTGCTTCGACGTGGGCAGCCTCCTGGTGCGCCGCACGCGGCTCGGCCGGCACCTCTGAGGCGCCTGTGGACACGGAACGTCCGGCCCCGTCGGCGGGAGGACTTTCGGCATGACGGTGACGCCCACCGGAGGAAGAGCATCGAGGTGGACCAGCCGTCAGGCGGACCGGTCGACGTCCGGGAGGTCGCCATGGCCCACGACACGGTGCCGCGTCAGCACACCACGGCACCGGCCGAACGCGCGATGGGGCTGACCCAGTCGACGGCGCTGGTCGTCGGCAGCATCATCGCGGTCGGCATCTTCAGCCTCCCGTACTCGCTGGCCTCCTACGGCCCGATCTCGTTGGTGGCCCTGGTCCTGGCGACAGTCGGAGCGGCGGCCCTGGCCTTCATGTTCGCCGTGATGTCACGGCGGATGCCGGCGGACGGTGGTCCGTACGCCTATGCGCGCGCCGCCTTCGGCAACGGGGTCGGCTTCGCCAACGCGTGGTCCTACTGGGTCACCGCCTGGGCCGGCAACGCCGCCATCGTCGTGGGCTGCGTGTTCTACGTCGAGCACTTCGTCAACAAGGGCGGCGCCGCCGGCTGGTCGATCCTCATCGCGCTGGCGGGACTGTGGATCCCGGCCGCCGTCAACCTCACGGGCGTGCGGAACATGGCGGCCTTCCAGGTCGTCACGACGATCCTCAAGATCGTGCCCCTGGCGCTGATCTCGACCGTCGGGCTGTTCTTCGTCAAGCCCGCGAACTTCACCCCGTGGAACACCAGTGGCGAGACGAACCTGTCGGCGATCGGCGGGGCCATGGCGATCTGCCTGTTCATCTACCTCGGGGTGGAGACGGCAGCCGTCGCCGCGGGCAAGGTCCGCGACCCCGAGCGCAACATCCCCCGCTCGACGGTCCTCGGGACGCTCGCCAGCGCGGTGGTCTACCTGCTGTCCATGGTCGTCGTCTTCGGCATCATTCCCGCCGCCGACCTGGCCAAGGCGCAGAACAGGGCGTCCTACTCGGTGGCCTTCAACCACATCGTCGGCGGCGGCACCTGGGCTGGTGACGTGGTCGCGGCAGCGGTCGTCGTCTCCGGCATCGGCGCCCTGAACGGATGGACCATGATCTGCGCGGAGATGCCGCTGGCGGCCGCTCGGGACGGCCTGTTCCCCGCGGCCTTCGGGCGCATGTCCTCGCGCCGGGTGCCGGCGATCGGCATCGTCGCCTCGACCGCGCTGGCTTCGGCGGCGGTCGTGGTCAGCTACCTGGGCACCAACGGCTCGACGGTGTTCACCACCCTCGTCCTCATGACCGGGATCACGGCTGCCGTGCCCTACGCCTTCTCGGCCCTGGCGCAGCTGAAGTGGCGCTGGCACGACGACCACCGGGTGCAGACCGCACGACTGTGGCGCGACCTCGTCGTCGCGGTCGTCGCGCTGGTCTTCTCGCTAGCCTTCATCTACTACTCACGCAACACCGGTGACAGCTGGTGGGTCGTGTGGGGACCGTTCCTGATGACCGGCGCCGCCGGACTGGTGGGCATCCCCGTCTACCTGTCCCAGCGCGGCCGCATGACCGAGCCACGGAGGCAGTGATGGGCAGCAGGTACTACGTCGGGTCCGAGGTCGGCCGGCTGCGCCGGGCCATCCTGCACCGCCCAGACCTCGAGCTGAAGCGGCTGACACCGACCAACAAGGACGACCTGCTCTTCGACGAGGTGCTCTGGGTCAAGCGCGCCAAGCAGGAGCACGACGGCTTCGCCGAGGCGCTGCGCGAGCTCGACGTCGAGGTCGTCTACTTCGACCACCTGCTGCGCGAGTCGATGGCCGTGCCCGAGGCCCGCGACCACGTCCTGGGGCACGTCCTCGACGAGCGGGTCTACGGCCCCATGGCGCTGGAGCCGGTCCGCGACATGGTCGAGGCGATGGACGCCGACGACCTGACCGAGATGCTCATCGGCGGCATCACCAAGCGCGAGGCGCTCGAGCGGATGGACGAGCCCAAGTCGGTGGCCTTCCACGCCATGGCCCTCGACGACTTCCTGCTCGCGCCGCTGCCCAACCACCTGTTCACGCGGGACACCTCCTGCTGGGTCTACGACGGCGTGGCGATCAACTCGATGAGCAAGAAGGCTCGCCAGCGCGAGTCCCTGCACTACGAGGCGATCTACCGCTGGCACCCCGAGTTCGGCGACGCCGGCTTCCACGTCTGGTCCGGCGGGACCGAGGGCGGCCCGGCCACGATGGAGGGCGGCGACGTCCTGGTCATCGGCCGCGGCGCGGTGCTCATCGGGATGAGCGAGCGGACCACCCCGCAGGCGGTCGAGCGGCTGGCCCACGAGCTGTTCGCGGCCGGCGCGGCGAGGCAGATCGTGGCGCTGGTGCTGCCGAAGGCGCGGGCGTTCATGCACCTCGACACCGTGATGACCATGGTCGACGCGCACACGTTCACCAAGTACGCCGGCCTGGGCATGCTCGCGTCGTACACGATCGAGCCCGGGGACTCCGACAAGGAGCTCAAGGTGACCGACCACGCACCCGAGGAGATGCACCGGGCCATCGCCAACGCGTTGGGGCTGGACGACATCCGGGTGCTCACCCCCACCCAGGACGTGCGCGCCGCCGAGCGCGAGCAGTGGGACGACGGGTGCAACGTGCTGACGGTGACCCCCGGCGTGGTGGTCGCGTACGAGCGCAACGTCACCAGCAACACGCACCTGCGCCGCAACGGCCTGGAGGTCGTGACCATCCAGGGCAGCGAGCTCGGCCGCGGCCGCGGCGGCCCCCGGTGCATGACCTGCCCGGTGGACCGGGACGGGATCTAGATGGCACCGAACCTGCACGGGCGCAGCTTCCTCAAGGAGCTCGACTTCACCCCCCGGGAGTGGAAGGCCCTGCTCGACCTGGCCGCGAGCCTCAAGGCGGCGAAGTATGCCGGGACGGAACGGCCGCTGCTGACCGGCAGGAACCTGGCCCTGATCTTCGAGAAGACCTCGACGCGGACCCGGTGCGCGTTCGAGGTGGCCGCCTTCGACCAGGGCGCGCACGTGTCCTACCTGGAGCCGACCGGCACCCAGATCGGGCACAAGGAGTCGATGAAGGACACCGCCCGGGTGCTGGGCCGCATGTACGACGGGATCGAGTACCGCGGCTCCCGGCAGGAGCTGGTCGAGACCCTCGCGGAGTACGCCGGGGTGCCGGTGTGGAACGGCCTGACCGACGAGTGGCACCCCACCCAGACGCTGTGCGACATGCTGACGATGCGCGAGCACTGCGACAAGCCGGACGGTGCGATCGCGTTCGCGTTCGTCGGTGACGCCCGCAACAACGTGGGCAACTCGCTGCTCGTGGCCGGGGCGCTCATGGGCATGGACGTGCGCATGGTCGCCCCGCGGCAGCAGTGGAACCACGACGAGGTCATC
>DASSPC010000116.1:0-2330 GCA_035699865.1 Oryzihumus sp.
CGTCTCGGGCCCGCACGTCCCTGACCGGTTCATGTGGCAGGTGCGCCAGCAGGTGCGCCGGTGAGGGCTGATCTACCACCATGAAAAACGCTACGAGAACCGACCGGCGGAGATTACTAATCTTTCAAGGATATCCCTGACATCTCATGCGGCGTAGCGAACCGGCTCGGGCTTGAAGTAGGCCCGCACGCGCTCCGGCGACCGCTGGATGGTGCGCAGCACCGAACGGGCGCTGTCGATCAGCTCCTCCTTCGTGTCCGGCTGCGGCTGCTGCCGCAGCTTCTGCTTCAGCTCGTTGTTCAGGTATTCGCTCGGGTTGTGGTCAGGCGCGTAGGACGGCAGGTAGAACAGCTCGATCTCGTGCCGATGGCCCTCGACCCAGGCCCGGACCTTGCCGGCCTTGTGGACCTTCAGGTTGTCGACGATCAGGATCACCTTCCGGCCGGCGTCCTTGATCAACCGTCGCAGGAAGGCGATGAAGCGGTCGGCATCCAGGGCCTTCTCGTAGAGCATGAAGCGCATCAGCCCGCGGTTGCTGACCGCCGCGATCATGCTCCGGGTCGCCCGCTTCGCGGTCCGCGCCACCACCGGGGTCCGACCCTTGGGCGCCCAGGTGCGGCCGACCTGGTCCTGGTTGGACAGGCCGGTCTCGTCCCCCCAGTAGATCACGGCCTTCGCCGCCCTGGCCCGCCTGGCGATCGCCGGATAGTCCCGCTCCAGCCAGGCCGCGATCGCCGCGGGCTGGCGCTGCCTGGCGCGGACCAGGGGCTTCTGCGGGGTCATCCCCCAGCGCCGCAGGTAGAGCGGCACCGTCGACAGCCCGAGCCGCTTGCCGAAGCGCCGCTCGACCAGCTCGCGCACCGCCCGGCCGGTCCACAGCGCGAACGGCAGCCCGAGCTGATCCGGGGTCTGCCCGACGATCCAGGCCCGGGCCCGGCCCGCCTCGTCGGCGCTCAAGGCCCCTCTGCCGCGCCGGGGCGACACCCGCCGGCCGTCGAGGAGGCCGTCCTCGCCCCGCTCGCGGTAGCGCTTGTGCCAGATGTTGACGGTCTGGCGGTGCACCCCGACCGCCAGCGCCGCCTGACCCTGGGTCATCCCCTCGCGCTCGATCAGGACGAGCGCGCGTCGGCGCAGCGCCTCCTGTGCCGGGCGGCCGATGCCGCGAAAGTCTCGTGCGTCCATGGCCCGAACATGGTCGCTCGTCTGCGGGATGTCAGGTATACCCTCAGAAGATTAGTACTTCCTAGATGCCGTAACGGGCCTGCGCCGGGGCTGATCGGCGAGGCGGCTGTCGCTCAGAGTGATGGCGTGTACGGGGTCCGAACGGGTCGGCCCCAGGCCTCATGAGGGACAGCCGTGGAGCACGATGCCGGGATCGACGTCTCGCTGGAACGGAGCAGCGTGTGCGTGGTCGACGGGACGGGCAGGATCGTGCGCGAGGCCAAGGTGGCGAGCGAGCCGGAGGCGCTGGTCGCGTTCTTCGGCCAGCTCGGCCTGCCGCTGACCCGCGTCGGCCTGGAGGCGGGACCGCTGT
This sequence comes from Oryzihumus sp., assembly GCA_035699865.1. Lineage (GTDB taxonomy): Bacteria > Actinomycetota > Actinomycetes > Actinomycetales > Dermatophilaceae > Oryzihumus. The sequence continues at coordinate 1,535 of DASSPC010000116.1, forward strand.
CGCAGTGGTTGCACGCCGGGCTGACCGGCGCCGGGCTCGAGGCCGTGCTGCTGGAGACGCGGCACGTCGAGGCGGCGCTCTCGGCGATGGTGGTCAAGACGGATCGCAAGGACGCGCGCGGCATCGCCCAGCTGCTTCGGATGGGCTGGTACCGGCCGGTGCACCGCAAGTCGCCCGACGCCCAGGAGGTGCGGGCCTTGCTGGTCGGCCGCAAGCTCCTGCAGGCCAAGCTCCGGGATGTGGAGCTGAGCATCCGGGGCATCCTGCGCGGCTTCGGGCTCAAGGTGGGCGAGGTCAGCAAGGGCCGGTTCGCGGCCAGGGTCGAAGAGCTGGTGGCCGGGCACGAGATGCTGGAGACGGTCGTCGGCGCGATGTTGAAGGCACGTGAGGGTTTGCAGGCCGAGTTCATGCGGCTGCACCGGCGGATGCTGGTCATCGTGCGCGGCGACGCGGTCTGCCGCCGGCTGATGACGGTGCCGGGCGTGGGGGCCTTGGTGGCGGTCACGTTCAGGACGGCCGTCGACGACCCGGGGCGGTTCCGCACCGCCAAAGCGGTCGGAGCGCACTTCGGGCTGACGCCGAAGCGGTACCAGTCGGGCGAGACCGACGTGACCGGCGGGATCAGCAAGGTCGGGGACGCGACGGTGCGCACCGCGCTGTACGAGGCCGCGAACGCGATGCTGACCCGGACCGCCCGCGTCTCGGGCCTCAAGCGCTGGGCGTTGGAGGTGGCCAGGCGCCGCGGCATGAGGCGGGCGAAGGTGGCGCTGGCGCGCAAGCTGGCCGGCGTTCTCCA
>DASSPC010000117.1:0-5099 GCA_035699865.1 Oryzihumus sp.
GCGGCGACCTCCGAGAAGGTCACCGTGCCCTCCAGCACCGTGTAGGACCAGCCGTTGACGCTGGAGACCATCAGCGACGCACGCGGGTCCCGGCGCAGGTTGGCCACCTTGGCCCGGCCGTCGACCACCGACACCCGCACCTGGTCCAGCGCTGGGTCGTAGCAGTAGTTGACGTTGGACAGCTGCGGCCGGCCGTCCCGCTTGATCGTCGCGAGGACGCCGAGGTTGCGCTCGCGCACCACGGCGGCGAGGTCGGGGTCGATCGGCATGGCGGTCCTCCCTGTCGGTGTCGGCCCGCGGTGCGTGGGCCGGGTGTCGTGCGCGCTCAGCTGCGGGCCGGACGCCACTCGCCGGTGGTCGGCAAGGGCTGGCCGTACCACCGCTCCATGAGGCGGTGCGAGATCGACATCCGCGAGGAGACCAGCACCCGCCCGTCGGCGATGCGCTCGGCCAGCCCCTCCCGGGTCACCCAGAACGCCTCGGCGATCTCGTCGCCGTCCGGGTCGATCACCGACCCCGCCGCGCGCGCCGTGAAGCCCACCATCAACGAGGTCGGGAACGGCCACGGCTGGTTGCCCAGGAAGGTGACGTCCTCGACCTCGAGGCCGACCTCCTCGCGCACCTCCCGCGCCACGGCGGCCTCCAGCGACTCCCCCGGCTCGAGGAAGCCGGCCAGCACCGAGAACCGGCCCTCCGGCCACTGCGCGCCACGGGCCAGCAGCAGCCGGTCGTCGGCGTCGGTGACCGACATGATCACGGCGACGTCGGTGCGCGGGTAGTGCTCGCTGCCGTCGTGCCCGCACCGGCGGACCCACCCGGCCTGCTCCGGGCTGGTCGGGTGGCCGCACCGGGGGCAGTGTGTGTGGGCCGCGTGCCAGTTCGTCAGCGCCAGCGCCGTGGCGAGCATGCCGGCGTCCCGGTCGTCGAGCAGGGTGGCCACCTGCCGCAGCCCCTGCCACGACCGCGGGTCGCCCTCGTCGACCGGGTCGCCCACGACCGCGACGTGGGCCGGGCCGCCGTCGTCCTGCCCCAGGAACACCGCGAGCCGGTGACGGTCCGCCGGCACCGGCGGGCGCAGGTGCAGCGACAGCTCGCCGTCGGAGCCGACCACCTCGACCGTGCCGCCGACCAGCTCCAGCACGCGGGTGGCGGGGTCGCCCAGGAGCACGTCCAGCAGCCCGGGCTCGCGGCGCCGGTGCGCCGCACGCTCGAGCGAGCCATGCGCCAGGGGCAGGTCGCGGATTGTTTCCGCCGCACACGTCACGCCTTCCACCCTATGGCGCTCACCCGTCATACGGTGTGCGAGTGACCCGCAGCGCCCTGGCTCTCGCCGCCCTCGCCAGCGCCGCCGTGCCCGGTCTGGACCCGACCGGCGTCGAGGCCGCCGCGCCCGGCGCCAGCGCGTTCGACCTCGCGTTCGTCACCGACGCCGAGTCGCGGCGGTGGGTCGTGCGCTCCCCGCGCAGCCGTGCCGCGGGCGCCCAGATGGAGGTCACCACCACCCTGCTGGAGCTGCTCTCGCGCCGGCTGCCGTATGCCGTGCCGTCGCCAGCAGGGTTCGCCGCCCTCAAGGAGGGCGGTCGAGCGGCGGTCTACCCGTTCCTGCCCGGCCGACCCGTCGTCTTCGGCCACCTGCCGCCGGGCCCGGGCCCGGCCGCGGAGCTCGGGCGCGCCATCGCCGCACTGCACAACGTCGACCTGCGCCTGGCGGAGGAGGCCGGGCTGCCGGCCTACGATGCCGACACCTACCGCACCCGCCGCCTCGCCGAGCTCGACCGGGCCGCGGCCACCGGACACGTGCCCACCTCGCTGCTGACCCGGTGGGAGCGTGCCCTGGAGGACGTGCGGCTGTGGCGGTTCGCCCCGACGCTGACCCACGGTGACCTGTCCGGTGAGCAGGTGCTCGTCGAGTTCGCCGACGAGGACGACGCCGCCAGCGGCCGCGTCGCGGCCATCACCGGCTGGGACGACGCGAAGGTGGCCGACCCCGCCGACGACTTCGCCCTGCTCGCCGGCAACGCGCCCACCGACACTTTCGACACCGTGCTCGAGGCCTACGCCCAGGCCCGCGACGAGCGGCCCGACGCGCACCTGGAGCAGCGGGCGCTGCTCGCCCACGAGCTGCGCCTGGTCACCGGGCTGCTGACGGCGCTGTCCACCGGCGACGTGCGCTACGTCGACGCCTACGTCGAGCGGCTGCGCCGGCTGGAGGACGCGACCTGGGGCGACTCCAGCGACGAGGTCGACCACGCCGGCGACGCGCCGGCGGGCTGACCCCACGGAGGGCCGCTCCCCTGTGGGCCGGCGCTCACTGGGGGATGGTCCGCAGCAACGCCACCAGCTCGTCCTCGCCCGGCAGCTCCGGCCAGACGGTCTCACCCGTCGCGGCGTAGTAGAACGCGGCGTCGACGTCCTCCAGCGGCACTCCGCGCAGCCGGGCGTAGGCCAGCCGGTAGGCCGCGAGCTGGACGGCCTTGACCCGCAGCGCGGCCGCGGACGGGCGGGTGCCGGTCTTCCAGTCCACGACCGTCCAGCCGCCCCCCGGCCGGGGGAAGACGGCGTCGATGCGGCCACGGACGGCGATGCCGTCGGTGGTCGACTCGATGGCCACCTCGATGCCCTCCGGCGTGCGCTGCGCCCACTCGCTGGCGAGGAAGAGCTCCTGCATCCGCGGCAGCTCGGCGTCGTCGCCGGGGTCCTCGTCGGCGCTGCCGGGCAGGTCGAACACGTCGAGCATCGTCGCCTGGGAGAAGTGCTGCTCGACCCAGGCGTGGAACGCGGTGCCCCGCCGGGCGGCGGTCGCCGGAGGGCTGGGCATCGGCCGGCGCAGGGCCAGGGCGAAGGCGAGGGGGTCCTCGGCGAGCTGGACCACCTTGGAGGTGGACAGGTGACGCGGGACGGTGACCGGCTGACGGCTCGAGGCGCGCACGGCTTCCCGCTCCCGCAGCAGCAGGTCGATCTCACGGTCGAGAGGGGTGAGCTCCCTGGCCGCGCCGCCTCCGGGCGTGCCGTCGCCGGCCGCCTCGATGGCCTCCCGGACCAGCTCGGCCGCACCACCCATCTGCTCGCGCCGGCGGGCCAGGGGGTCGGCCGGCCACACCGCGGTGACGGGTTCGGTCTTGCGCGGGTTGGTCGCCTTGCCGCCCTCGTCCGGCTCGGGCATCGCCTCCCAGGGCAGGGCGACCAGGTCGAGCACGGGGTCCTGCACCAGCTCGGTCAGGAACCGGGAGGTCACCCTCGGGGTGGTGGCGTCCGACCACACCGGGGCCGTCAGCAGCAGCTCGCTGCGGGCCCGGGTGAACGCGACATAGGCCAGGCGGCGCTCCTCGGCGATGCCGTGCTCGCCGCCGGCCCGGGTGAAGCCCTCGACCTCCTCCTTGAGCTCGGCCAGGTCCTCCGCCCGCTGCCAGCGCAGCCGGGGAAGGCCGTCGCGGTCGCCCCGCAGGTCGTAGGGCACGCCGGACAGCCCCCCGCACCAGCCCTTGTCGGTGGGCGGGCTCATCGTCCAGTCGCCCTCCTTGAACGAGGTGGTGGCGCTGGACCGCGCCGGGAACGAGCCCTCGACCAGCCCCGGCACCGCGACGACGTCCCACTCCAGCCCCTTGGAGGCGTGGACCGTCAGGACCTGGACCGCCTGGGTCGAGACCTCGACGTAGCCCTTGTCCAGGCCCCGTTCCTCCTTCTGGGCAGCCTCCAGCCAGGCCAGGAACCCACCCAGGGTGGGCCGGTCGGCAGAGGTGGAGAACGTGGCCGCGACGTCGGCGAACGCATCGAGGTGGGCCCGCGCGGTCGTCGGGGAGTGCTCGGGCCGGGCGAGGACCTCGATGTCGAGGCCCAGCGCCCGCTCGGCCTCGCCGACCAGGTCGGCCAGGGGCATGCCGGTCAGGGAGCGCAGCCGCCGGACCGCCTCACCGAGGCCGTGCAGCCGCTCCAGCGCCGAGGCCGAGATGGCCTGCCGGTCCTTGCCGCGCCAGTCGGGTCGGGGCAGGTCGTCCAGGGCCTCGACGATGCTGGCCCGGTCGGTGCTGTCGGGGGCCTGGTCGCGGACCTCCCCGGGCGAGCCTGCGTGCCGGCGCTGCAGCACCCGGGACCACGCCGCGAGGCCGTCGAGGTCGGCGGCCCCCAGCCGACACAGCGGCCCGGTCAGCAGGCGCATGAGGTGGTCGCCGCGGGAGGGGTCCTGCACCACGTGGAGCAGCGCGAGGGTGTCGGCCACCTCGGGAGTGGTGAGCAGTCCGCCGAGGCCGACCACCTCGACCGGCAGGCCGACGGACTCGAGCGCCTCGACGGTCGCCGTGAACTGCGAGCGCTTGCGGCACAGCACCGCGGCCGAGCGTCCGCTCCACCGGCCCTGCCGGTCGAACCACCGCGCGGCCACCCACTCGGCGAGGTAGGCCGCCTCGTCCTCGGCGGTCAGCAGCCGGGCGGCGTGAATCCGGCCGGCGCCGGCGTCCGGCCGGGGACGCAGCACCTCGACCGGGACAGTGGACCCCTCCCGCAGGGACGCCGAGGTCACGTTGGCCGCCTCGAGGATCGCCGCGTCGTTGCGCCAGCTGGTCGACAGCGGCAGCACCGTGGCCGGCCCGGCGCCGTCGGCGAACTCCAGGGGGAACCGGGTCAGCGTCGTGGCGCTCGCCCCGCGCCAGCCGTAGATGGACTGGTTGGGGTCGCCCACGGCGGTGACCGGCACCGGCTCCCCCGCCTGGACGAACAGGCTATGCAGCAGCACCAGCTGCGCCTCGCTGGTGTCCTGGAACTCGTCGAGCAGCACCGCCCGGAAGCGCTGGCGCTCCCCCTGGCCCACGTCGGGGAACCGCCCGGCGAGCTGGGCGGCCACGGCCATCTGGTCGGCGAAGTCGAGGGCGTCCCGGCTGCGCTTGAGGTCGAGGTAGCCCCGGACCATCGGCAGCACCGCGCGCCGGGCCTTGAGCGCCTTGAGCGCGTCGGCGACCGGGGCCGGCAGGTTCCTGGCCCGGCTGGAGCCCTTGGGCAGCCCGGTGACCCGCGCCTCGAAGGCGTCGATGAGCTCCTCGAGCTGCTCGGGCACCAGCAGGTGCTCGGCCATCTCGCCGGCGAGGTCGACCACGGCACTGACCACG
>DASSPC010000118.1:0-3520 GCA_035699865.1 Oryzihumus sp.
GAGTCGATCGTGGCCTTGTCCGGGGTGCCGGGCAGGGAGACCACGACGTTCGAGCCGCCCTGGGTGGTCACCTCCGCCTCGGAGACGCCGGTGCTGTCGACGCGCTGGCGCATGATGTCGACGGCCTGGTTGATCTGGTCCTGGCTGATGGAGCCGCCGTTGGTGATGACCGGCTTGAGGATGAGCTGGGTGCCGCCCTCGAGGTCGAGGCCGAGCTTGGGCGTCCACTGGGCACTGCCCCAGGTGACGACGGCCGCCAGCAGGCCGTAGAGGCCCACGATCAGCACGGCCAGCGCCGCCAGGGTCCGCAGCGGCTTGCGGTTGCGCGGGTTGATCGCCACGGTCAGTCCCGCTCCCCGGTGGTGTCCGGGCGCTCGGCGGGCGTGCCGCCCTCGGCCGGTGCGTCCGTGGGCGGCTCGGTGCGCGCCTCGGGGGCGGCCTCGGACGCGGCGGGCTCCGACGACGCGGAGGCGGCGGCCGGGGCGGGCCCACCGATCGCGCGGCGGTCGAAGCGCACCAGCACGCCCGGGCTGACCTCGAGGGTGACCACGGAGTCGTCGATGGCGCTGATGCGCCCGAGCAGGCCCGAGGTCGTGGTCACCTCGTCGCCGACCTTGAGGCCGCTCTGCACGGCCTGCACCTCACGCTGGCGACGCCGCTGCGTCATGAACATGAACGCGATCAGCAGGATCGGCAGGGCGAAGATGAGCAGGTTGCCGAGGCCGGCCCCCGAAGAGGCGGCCGCGGTGGCCAGTGACGACATGAGTCAGTCCTTCACGACAGTTGGGTTGACACGCACCATTGGGGACAACGTCCCCGGACGCGCGGAAGTCCCGGACGGAGCCGGTGCGTTCGCGTGAGTCTAGGTGAGCGGCACCACAGGCACCAAGGAACCCCGCCCATGCGCCGCCATTTCGTGATGAACGCGGACGTATGCCGCGAGCCCACCGGGGCTCAACGTGCTCCCCCGGCGGGCGGCCACCCTTGGCGCCGTCAGCCGCCGAAGCGGCCACCGTCGCCCTCACCGAACGGCAGCGGCTGGGCGATCCCGAGCTCGGCCGCGGCTGGAGGGGTCAGGCCGAGGTGCTGCCACGCCAGCGGGGCCGCGGCCCGGCCGCGCGGGGTGCGGATCATGAAGCCCTCGCGCACGAGGTAGGGCTCGGCCACCGTCTCGACGGTTTCGGACTCCTCCCCGACCGCGACCGCGAGGGTGGACAGGCCGACCGGGCCGCCGGCGAAGCGACGGCAGAGCGCCTCGAGCACGGCCCGGTCGAGGCGGTCCAGGCCCTTGTCGTCGACGTCGAACAGGGCCAGGGCGGTGTGCGCGGCCAACTCGTCGACCACGCCGCGCCCGTGCACCTGAGCCCAGTCGCGGACCCGGCGCAGCAGCCGGTTGGCGATGCGGGGGGTGCCACGGGAGCGGCCGGCGATCTCGGAGATGCCCCGCGGGTGGGCCTTGACCTCCAGCAGCCGGGCCGAGCGCATGAGGATCTGCTCGAGGTCCTCGGCGGCGTAGTAGTCGAGGTGGCCGGTGAAGCCGAACCGGTCACGCAGCGGTGCCGGCAGCAGGCCCGAGCGGGTGGTGGCCCCGACGACGGTGAACGGGGGCAGCTCCAGCGGGATGGCGGTGGCGCCGGGGCCTTTGCCGACGACCACGTCGACCCGGAAGTCCTCCATCGCCAGGTAGAGCATCTCCTCGGCGGCCCGGGACATGCGGTGGATCTCGTCGAGGAAGAGCACCTCGCCCTCCGCCAGCGAGGAGAGGATCGCCGCGAGGTCGCCGGCGTGCTGGATCGCCGGGCCGCTGGTGATGCGGATCGGCTGCTCGAGCTCGGCGGCCACGATCATGGCCAGCGTGGTCTTGCCCAGCCCGGGCGGGCCGGAGAGCAGGACGTGGTCCGGGGGCGCGCCGCGGCGCCGCGCGGCCTCCAGCACCAGGCCGAGCTGGTCCCGCACCCGCGTCTGCCCGGCGTAGTCGGCCAGGCGCCGGGGTCGCAGGGCCGCCTCGACGCGGCGCTCGTCGTCGTCGCTGCCCGCGTCCATGACGCGGCCCGCCGTCGCCTCGAACGAGCCGTCGGAGTAGATCTCGTAGGTGCCGGCGGGCAGGTCGCGGCTCATCGCCCGAGCTCCCGCAGCGCGGCGCGCAGCAGCGTGGCCACCGTGGCCTCGGCGGGGGCGTCGGCGGCGACGGTGTCGACGGCGTCCTCGGCCTGCCTGGCCGACCAGCCGAGGCCGACGAGGGCCTCGTGGACCTGGCCGCGCCACGGCGCGCCGCTGCCGTTGCCGCTGACCACGACGGGGGCGGCCCCGGTGGGCAGCCCGATCTTGTCGCGCAGCTCCAGCACGATGCGCTCGGCGCCCTTCTTGCCGATGCCCGGCACCTTGGTCAGCGCGTGGATGTCGCCGTCGGAGACGGCGCGGCGCAGCGCGTCCGGCGCGTGCACCGCGAGCATGGCCAGGGCCAGGCGCGGGCCGACCCCGGACACGGTCTGGACCAGCTCGAAGACCTGGCGCTCGTCCTCGTCGGCGAAGCCGTAGAGGGTCAGCGACTCCTCCCGCACGACCAGGGTGGTGGCCAGGCTGCCCGCCGACCCGGGGCGCAGGCCGGCGGCGGTGCCGGGGGTGGTGTGCACGAGCAGCCCCACTCCCCCGACCTCCACCACGGCCGAGTCGAGGCCGACGGACAGCACCGGGCCGCGGACGGAGGCGATCACCGGGCACCGCCTCGCGCCGCCGCGGCGGCGCGCTGCAGGCGGTCCTGGGCCCCGCCACGCCATACATGGCAGATGGCCAGGGCCAGGGCGTCGGCGGCGTCGGCCGGCTGGGGCCGGGTGTCGAGCCGCAGGATGCGGGTCACCATCGTGGTCACCTGGGCCTTGTCCGCGCGGCCGCTGCCGGTGACGGCAGCCTTGACCTCGCTCGGGGTGTGCATGGCAAGGGGCAGGCCGCGCTCGGCGGCCGCGAGCATCGCCACGGCCGAAGCCTGCGCGGTGCCCATGACGCTGCGCAGGTTGGCCTGGGCGAACACCCGCTCGACCGCGATCGCGTCGGGCTCGTAGCGGTGCAGCCACTGCTCGAGCTCGCCGCGCAGGGTGTGCAGGCGCAGGTGCGTCTCCTGGGCGGCCGGGGTGCGGATCACGCCGACGGCGACCATCCGCAGCGGCTGGCCGAGCCCGCCGTCGACCACGCCGATGCCGCAGCGGGTCAGGCCGGGGTCGACACCAAGCACGCGCACAACCGGCTCCTTGCCACGACGATCACCGAACACCTGTTCGGAGAGAAACCTACCGTGCCGGCGGCGCGCCAGGACAGCGACGCGCCGCCTGCCGGTCACTCCTCGTCGAGCTCGGCGAGGATCTCGTCGCTGACGTCGCCGTTGGCCCAGACGTTCTGCACGTCGTCGCTGTCCTCGAGGGCGTCGATGACGCGGAACATCTTGCGGGCACCGTCGGCGTCGAGCTCGACCTGCAGCGTCGGCACGAAGGAGGCCTCGGCGGAGTCGTAGTCGATCCCGGCGCCC
>DASSPC010000119.1:0-5900 GCA_035699865.1 Oryzihumus sp.
GTGGCGAGCAGGTTGACGGGGAAGAACGCCATCCAGATGAGCAGCGCCTGCTTCCACCGGGGCGGGGGCTTCGGCCCGGCCGGCGCCTCGACCGTCGTGGACTCCGGCGGGTCGAACCAGCCCTCGATGCCGGTGCGTCGCTCGGCGCGGGTGTGCTCGACCAGGCCCTCACCCGAGCGGAGCCACCACTGCCGCTCGGTGGAGGTCTCCCAGGCGCGCAGGCTCTCGTGGTCGGCGAACCGGTAGAGCATGTGCCACTCGTCGGAGGCGTCCCCCGGGCGGACCCAGCCCGCACCGAGGAAGCCGGGGAAGAGCTCGGCCATCGCCGTGCCCGCCCGGACCCAGGCGATCATCTGGGTGGTGTCCCCGGCGGCGACGCGGCGGGTGATCGCGACGGTGACGGGCCCGTCGGCGGTGGGCGGGGCGAGCTCGGTGGGTGCAGTCATGGCGTGCTCCATTGTCCGGGACCGCGCGGGCTGCTCCGGCACGTCGGCGGGGTGGTGACGGTCACGGCCGGCCGACCGGAATACCGAACCGGTCGGTGCGGTTAGCATTCCTCGACAGACAGATCTGTCTATTCCCGACCCCGACCGGAAGCGCTGCCGATGACCGTCCACCGCACCCTCGTCCTGCTCGCCCACCCCGACCTGGAGGGCTCGCGCGTCAACGCCCGGCTCGCCGATGCGGTGCGCGACCTCGAGGGCGTCACCGTCCACGACCTCGCCGCGGCCTACCCCGACGGGCGCATCGACGTGGCTCGGGAGCAGCAGCTGCTGCTGGAGCACGACACGGTCGTGTGGCAGTTCCCGTGGCACTGGTACTCCGTGCCCGGCATCCTCAAGTCGTGGATGGACCAGGTGCTGACCTGGGGCTTCGCCTACGGCACCGACGGCACCAGGCTGCGCGGCAAGACGCTGCAGGTCGTCACCTCGACCGGCGGCCCCGAGGAGGCCTACGTCGCGGGCGGCTACAACCGCTTCACCATGGAGCAGCTGATGCGCCCACTGGACGCCACCGCCCACCTGTGCGGCATGCCGATGGCCGAGCCGATGGTCCTGCACGGCGTCCGCACGATGTCCGACGCTGAGCTGGACAGGCAGGCCCTGCGGTATCGCGCGCTCCTCACCATCGCCCGGGCCGGGGCGGCCTGACCACCGCTTCCCGTCGACGTGGAGGAGTCCGCGAGATGAGCGCTTCGATGACGGGCCGGACGGTCCTGGTGACCGGCGGCACGCACGGCATCGGCCTGGCGACGGCGCGGGCCCTGGCCTCGGCGGGGGCGGCCGTCACGATCGTGGGGCGCAACGCGGGCAAGACCGCCCAGGTCGTGCAGACGCTGCGACGGGACAGCGGCAGCGACCAGGTCGACGGCATGGTCGCCGACCTGTCCTCACAGGCCGAGGTGCGCCGCGCGGCAACGGAGCTCGCCGCCGCACACGACCGGCTCGACGTGCTCGTCAACAACGTGGGCGGCTTCTGGGCCACCCGCCACGTGACCGCCGACGGGCTGGAGCGCACGTTCGCGCTCAACCACCTGGCGCCGTTCCTGCTGACCCACCTGCTGCGGCCGATGCTCGAGGTGAGCGCTCCGGCCCGCGTGGTGACGGTCAGCTCGGGCGCCCAGGCGATGGGCCGGATCGACTTCGAGGACCTGCAGGGCGAGCGCAGCTACAGCGGTCAGCGGGCCTACAGCCAGTCCAAGCTCGCCAACGTGCTGTTCACCTACGAGCTGGCCCGCCGGCTCGAGGGCACGGGAGTCACGGCGAACACCCTCCACCCCGGCGTGGTGCGCACGGGCTTCGGCCAGGAGGACAGCTCGACGCTGTTCCGCGTGATGCTGCCGGTGGTCCGGCCCTTCATGCTGAGCCCGGAGCGCGGGGCGCAGACCTCTGTGTACCTCGCCTCCTCACCGGAGGTGGAGGGCGTGAGCGGGAGGTACTTCGTGAGGAACAGGGCGAGGCGCTCCAGCCCGGCGTCGTACGACGCCGAAGTCGCCCGGCGGCTGTGGGCGGTCAGTGCCGAGCTGACCGGACTGGACGGCTGAGCCCCGCGAGGACCAGGTCGACGGCCGCTGCGGCCCAGCCCGGTGCCCCGCGGGCCGCGAGGTGGTCGGCGTAGTAGGGGCCGAGCAGCGCGGAGACGGCCGCGTCGAGGTCGGCCCCGGCGCGCAGCTCCCCCGCGGCCACCGCCCGGTCCAGCACCTCGCGCAGCAGCTCCCGCCGGGGCAGGACCGTGCGCTCACGCAGCAGCTGCAACAGCTCAGGGGCGCGCGTCTCCTCGGCCAGGCAGGTCCCTATGAGGGCCATCCCGTTGACCTGCTCGATCGTGGCCGCGAAGTCCTCCAGGATCGCCACGAGGTCCGTGCGGGTGTCCCCGGTGCCGGCGTCGGCGTGGACCATCCGCATCGCCTCCAGCGCCGCGGTGACCAGGTCGGCCTTGGTCTGCCAGCGCAGGTGGATCGTCGACTTGCTCACGCCGGCGGCGTCGGCCACCAGCTGCAGGGTCATGCCGGCGTAGCCCTCGGTCGACAGCAGGCGCAGCGCCTCCCGCAGGATCGCCGCCTCCTTCTCCGGCGACCGCGGGCGGCCGGCGGCTCGGACCGGGGAGTCGGGCATGCGGTCACGATAGGGCCGCGCCGGACCCCCGTGCCGTGGACAGGCCGAAGACTTCACCACACCCGGGTGTGGTGAAGTCTTCGGCTTGTCGGCGTTGGGGAAACCGCGGCTCAGCGCGGGAGCAGCCCGTCGAGCACCACCGTGCAGACCCGGTCGAGCGCCTGCTCGATGCCGGGGTCACCCCACTCCCCCGCGTGGGCCGGGTGGCAGAACCAGATGACGGCGTGGAAGACCGCCTGCCCGGCCTGCTCGGCGGTGAGGTCGCTCGCGAGCTCGCCGCGCGACATACCGTCGGCGATGATCCGGCCGAGCTGGTCGGCGAGGGTGGCCTCGTGGGCCCGCACGACGTCGCGGGACCCGCTGGCAATCTCGTGGTAGGTCGCGAACAGCTGCGGGTCCTCGAGGGCCATCCGGCGCTTGCCGGCGCTGAGCTGCCTGACCCAGGTGCGGATCCGTTGCGGTGCAGGCGCTTTCGAGGCGACGACCTTCTCGAGCGGGTCGGACAGGCGTGCCAGCCAGTGCTCGGAAACGGCGTCGCGCAGCGCGGCCTTGCTCGGGAAGTGGCGGTAGACGCTGCCGTGGCTGACGCGAAGCTCGCGGGCGACGTCGACCACGGTGGCCTTGGCCGGGCCGTAGCGGCGCAGGACGTCCTCCGCCGCCACGAGCACCTGCTCAGCCGTCAGGGCTTCGGCCATCAGGCGTCCACGGTCCGGCGCTCGCTGTCCAGGAACGCCATCTGCCCGGCGTCGTAGCGGGTGCCCGCGACCGCCTCGGCCGGCACGGCGGCCTCGACCGCGGCGAGGTCGTCGCCGGTCAGGTCGAGGTCGAGGGCGCCGAGCGCCTCGGCCAGGCGGTCGGGACGACGGGCACCGACCAGCGGCACGATGTCCTCACCTCGGGAGAGGACCCAGGCGATGGCGGCCTGGGCGACGGTCGCGCCCTTGGCCTCGGCCACCGCGCGCAGGGCCTCGACGAGGCGCAGGTTCTGCCGGAGGTTCTCGCCCTGGAAGCGGGGGCTGTTGGCGCGGAAGTCGGTCGCGCTCATCTCCCGCTCGGGGCTCCAGTGGCCGCTGAGCAGCCCGCGGGAGAGCACGCCGTAGGCGGTGATGCCGATGCCCAGCTCGCGGGTGGTCGGCAGGATCTCCGCCTCGATGCCGCGCGAGACCAGGGAGTACTCGATCTGCAGGTCGGCGATCGGGTGCACGGCCGCTGCGCGCCGGATCGTGTCCGCACCGACCTCGGAGAGGCCGACGTGGCGGACCCAGCCGGCCTCGATGCACTCGGCGATGGCGCCGACGGTCTCCTCGATCGGGACGTTCGGGTCGAGGCGGGCCAGCCGGTAGGTGTCGATGTGGTCCGTGCCCAGGCGCTGGAGCGTGTAGGCCAGGGCGCTCTTGACCGCGGCAGGTCGGCCGTCGACACCGAGCCAGCTGCGGTCGGGACCGCGCAGGGCGCCGAACTTGACGCTGAGCGCCACCTGGTCGCGGTCGCGGCCCTTGAGCGCCCGGCCGATGAGCATCTCGTTGTGCCCGGACGCGTAGAAGTCGCCGGTGTCGATCAGGCTCACCCCGGCGTCGAGCGCGGCGTGGATGGTGGCGATCCCCTCGGCCTCGTCAGCGGGGCCGTAGAGGTCGGACATGCCCATCGCGCCGAGGCCGAGGGCCGAGACGACGGGGCCAATGGAGCCGAGGGTGCGGGTGCGCATGGGTGAGCCTTCCGGTGGTGGGGATGGCTCCACCATGCGCTGACAACTGACAGATGTCAACTTTTGTCATCCATTCGCTCTCCGGGACCTCCTTGCGCAAGCAGAGGTCGCTCAGGGGCCCGTTTCCGGGCTGCCTGGCGACCTCTGCTTGCGCCAAGGCGGGGCGGTCAGGCGCCCTTGGCGGCGGTGAACCCCTGCTCGAGGTCGGCGAGGATGTCGTCGATGTGCTCGATGCCCACCGCCAGGCGCACCAGCCCGGGCGTGACGCCGGCGGCGAGGCGGTCGGAGTCCGGCCCCTGGGAGTGGGTCGTCGACGCCGGGTGGATCGCCAACGAGCGCACGTCGCCGATGTTGGCGACGTGGCTGTGCAGGGTCAGCGCCTCGACGAACCGCTTCCCCGCCTCGAGCCCGCCCTGGAGCTCGAACGCCAGCACGGCGCCGGCGCCCTTGGGGCTGTACTTCTGCGCCTTGGTGTAGCTCTCGTGCTCGGGCAGCGAGGCCCACACCACGCGCTCGACCTCGTCCCGGCCCTGGAGGAACGCCGCGACCCGGCGGGTGTTCTCCAGGTGCCGGTCCAGGCGAAGGCTGAGCGTCTCGACGCCCTGGGCGATGAGGAAGGCGTTGAACGGAGAGATCGCGGAGCCCAGGTCGCGCAGCAGCTGGACCCGCGCCTTGAGGATGAACGCCAGGTTGGCCCCGAGCGGGCTGCCGACGCCGAGGTCCCGGGCGAAGACGAGCCCGTGGTAGCTCTCCTCCGGGGTGTTGTAGTTGGGGAACTTCTCCGGGTCGCGGCCGTAGTCGAACGTGCCGCCGTCGATGATGACGCCGGCGATGGCCGTGCCGTGGCCGCCGAGGTACTTCGTGGCCGAGTGCACGACCACGTCGGCTCCCCACTCCAGCGGGCGGATCAGGTAGGGCGTGGCAATCGTGTTGTCCACCACCAGCGGCACGCCGGCCTCGTGGGCGACCCGCGCGACCGCCTCGATGTCGAGCACCTCGGACTTGGGGTTCGAGATGGTCTCGGCGAAGAACAGCTTGGTGTTCGGGCGGACGGCGGCCTTCCACGACTCGATGTCGTTGGCGTCCTCGACGAAGGTCACCTGCAGGCCGAACTTCGGCAGCGTGTGCTTGAGCAGGTTGTAGGTGCCGCCGTAGAGCGAGGGGCTCGCGACGACGTGGTCGCCGGCCTCGGCGATGTTGAGGATCGCCAGCGTCTCGGCGGCCTGGCCCGAGGCGACCAGCAGCGCGCCGACGCCACCCTCGAGCGAGGCGATCCGCTGCTCCACCGCGTCCTGGGTGGGGTTCATGATCCGCGTGTAGATGTTGCCGAACTCCTTGAGCGCGAACAGGTTCGCCGCGTGCTCGGTGTCGCGGAACACGTAGGAGGTGGTCTGGTAGATCGGCAGCGCCCGCGCGCCGGTCGCCTCGTCGGGCACCTGGCCGGCGTGGATCTGCCGCGTCTCGAAGGACCAGTTCGGGGTCGTGTCAGTCATCGGGTTCCCTTGCCTCTCAGCACTTCTCACGTATGACGAGTGGTCGCGAAAGGTGCGGGGCGCACCTCACGCGAGGTGCGGGGATAC
>DASSPC010000120.1:0-7996 GCA_035699865.1 Oryzihumus sp.
GCCGTGCCCCAGGTGCGGCTGGAGTTCACCGCCGGTGGACGCCGGTTCCTCATCGTGCGGTCCCCGGAGTTCCAGCGGCCCAAGAAGCGCGGCACCGGCACGACCAAGGTCCAGGCCGGCGTGGTGCTGGAGGAGCGGGTCGGCGGGGAGTGGGTCAACCGGGGCACCCGCAACGACGAGGTGGCGCAGGTCATCCAGGACGTCGTGGGCATGGGCCTGGAGCAGTTCGTCAAGGTGGTGCTGCTGCCGCAGGGGGACTTCGCCGCGTTCCTGCGGGCCAGCCCCGAGGACCGGCGCACCGTGCTGGCCAAGCTGTTCGACACCAGCCGGTTCACCGACATCGAGGCGTGGCTGGCCGACCGCCGCCGCGACCTGGCCGCCGACCTCGCCGACAGCCGGGCCGAGCTGGGCCGCCACCTGGCCCAGGTCGACACCGCGGTGGAGCTGCTCGACCTCGACGACACCGGGGCTGACCCCGACCAGCCGGCGCTGGTGCTGCCCGACTGGGCCAGCCTGCCCCGGCCGGCGGTGGCAGCCGCGCTGACCGCCCTCGAGTCGGCGGTCACCCAGCACGCGGGTGCCGCCCTGGCCACCCGGTCCCTGGCCGAGGACCGCCAAGAGGCCGCGGACACCGCGTGGCACGCCGGGCGCCGCACCCGGGAGCTGCAGGAGACCGCCGCACGCGCCGCCGCCGAGCTCGAGGCCCTCGAGGCGGCACGGCCCGCCTACGACGCCGCAACCAGCACCGTGGCCGCAGCACGCCGCGCGGCCGTGGTCAGCGGCCACCTCAAGTCCGCCGACGACGCGAACGCCGTGCTGACCACCACCGGCGGCGCGGCGCTCGACCTCGCCGCACCGCTCGCGGGGCTGCTCGACCGGCAGCCCGAGGGCGAGGGGCTGCCCGACCTGTCGACGGTGGAGGGTGTGGCCGCACGCCTGAGTGCCGCCGGCGAGCCCCTGGACCGCGCCCGCACCGTGGTCGAGGAGCTGGCCCGCCTCCACCAGGAGGCCGAGGCGCACGAGGCCGACGCGGCGGCCCGGAACGAGGCCGCAACCGGCCTCGCCACCCAGGTCGTCGCAGCGGGTGACGCCGTGACCCGGGCCGAGGAGTCCCTCGCGGGGCTCCGCGGGCAGGCGGCGGCGGTCGATGCCACGCAGGCGCAGGTCGAGCGGCTCACCCGGACCCACCGGCTCAGCGCGGAGCAGGACCTGGCCCGCCCCCGGCTGGCCGCCCTCGAAGTCGAGCTGGCCCGGGCCCGCGCGGCGACGCTGCAGGCGCGAGAGGAGGCGGTGACGCTGCGGGAGCGCCGGCTCGAGGGCATGGCCGGTGAGCTGGCGGCGTCGCTCGCCGACGGCCAGCAGTGTCCGGTGTGCGGTGCGTGCGAGCACCCGTCCCCGGCGACCCGCGGCGACGTCGTCACCTCCGAGCAGGTCGCCGCCGCCGAACAGGCGGTCACCGACGCCGGTGCCACCGAGACGATCCGGGCCGGTGAGGTTGCCGCCCTCGCCGGGGCGGTCGCGGCCCGCGACGAGGAGCTCGCCGACGTCGACGCCACGACCGACGAGCTGGCCGACCGGCTCAAGCAGGCGAGCCGGGCCCTGGACGAGGCCCTTGCAGCCGCGGCAGGTCTGGCTGCCGCCGAGACCCAGTTCGAGGCGCGGCGACGGGATCTGGAGGATCTGCGCGCGCGGCAGGCCGAGCTGAGCGCCCAGCGCGACACGGCCCGCGCCCTGGCGTCCGGGGCGCGGGAACGACTCCGGGAGGTCACCGCCCGCGTGCGCGCCCTCCAGGCCGAGCACGACGCCGGCTGCCCCTGCGCGACGGCCGCCACGTCCGCCGCGGACGACGGCGGGAACAACGGCGGGATCGACGGCGAGATCGACGGGCCCGAGGTCGCGCTGGAGGACCGGCTGGCCACCCACGAGGCCCTGGTTGCCGGGGTCGATGCGCTGGCCCGGGCGGTCCGGGCGCACGGGGCCGCCGCGGCCACCGCCGGCGCGGCCACCGCCCGGCTCGAGGAGTCTCTGCGGGCCAACGACTTCACCGACGTGGCCGCGGTGCGCGAGGCGTCGGTGCCCGCGGACCACGTCCGCGAGCTCGAGTCCCAGCTGCGCGAGCTCGACCGTCGGCGCGACCAGGCCGAGGCGCGGCTGGCCGACCCCGAGGTCGTCGCCGCCCGCGACGCCGCGCCGCCCGACCTCGATCGGCTCACCCACGAGCGCGACGCGGCAAGCCGGGCGCTCGGTGCCGCACGCGACCGCCACACCCTCGCCGAGCGCGCCAGCTCCCAGCTGCGCCAGCTCCATGCGGCGGCGCACACGCTCCTCGACCGGCTCGGTCCGGCCGAGGACGAGGCCGCGCTCGTGCAGGAGCTGGCCGACTGTGTCGCCGGCACCAGCGCCAACAACGCCCTGCGGATGCGTCTGTCGTCCTACGTGCTGGCCGCGCGGCTGGAGGAGGTCACGCTCCTGGCCAACGAGCGGCTGCGCACCATGAGCGACGGCCGCTACGCCCTGGAGTACACCGACGCCCTCGCCGCCCGCGGAGCACGCAGCGGGCTCGGCCTGCGGGTGCGCGACGCGTGGACCGGTCTGCCCCGGGACACCTCCACGCTCTCCGGCGGCGAGGCGTTCATGGCCTCCCTGGCGCTCGCGCTCGGGCTCGGCGACGCGGTCAAGGCCGAGGCGGGCGGGCTCGACCTGCAGACCCTGTTCGTCGACGAGGGTTTCGGCACCCTCGACGAGGAGAGCCTCGAGCAGGTGATGGCCGTGCTCGACGGGCTGCGCGAGGGTGGCCGGGCGGTGGGCATCGTCAGCCACGTGGCCGAGCTGCGCCAGCGCATCCCGGTGCAGCTGCGGGTCACCAAGACGCAGCGGGGTTCCGAGCTCACCGTGCGCGTCGAGGACGCCCCGGCCGCCTGAGGCGCTTCCCTTCGTTCGGGCGCTGGGAGCTGCGGCACGGCATACACTCCTGCCTCCGGGGGTGCTCGCCGTGAGCCGTCGCCCCGGTGGGCAGCAGGAGGTCGCGCCATGTCCCTGGTCCGGGTCCACAACTTCTCGGTCTCCCTCGACGGCTTCGGCACCGGCGAGGGCCAGAGCCTCGAGTCCCCGTTCGGCCACGCCGGCGGCCGGCTGCACGAGTGGTTCTTCCCGACCCGCACGTTCCGCGCCATGCAGGGTGAGGACGGCGGCAGCACCGGCGTGGACGACGCGATGGCCCAGACCTGGGACGCGGGCATCGGCGCCGAGATCATGGGGCGCAACAAGTTCGGACCCCAGCGCGGGCCGTGGGAGGACCACGACTGGACCGGCTGGTGGGGTCCGAACCCGCCCTTCCACACGCCGGTCTACGTCCGCACCCACCACCCGCGACCGTCGGTGCAGATGGAGGGCGGCACGACCTTCCACTTCGTCGACGGCACGCCCGAGGAGGTGCTGCGCCAGGCCCGTGAGGGCGCCGGTGGCCTGGACGTGCGGATCGGGGGCGGACCCTCGACGGTGCGCGACTTCCTCGCCGCGGACCTCGTCGACCACCTGCACGTCGTGGTCGTGCCGATCCTCCTCGGCCGGGGGGTGCGCCTCTGGGACAGCCTCGAGGGCCTGGAGGAGCGCTTCGACGTCGAGTCGGTGTCGACCCCGGGCGGGGTCACGCACGTCACCTTCACCCGGCGCTAGCGCTCGAGGCCCCACCCGCACGACCTGGTGCCCGCCACGCCGCGAACCTGCGCCGGAGGGCGCGGGAGACGCGGCGCGACGGGCACCAGGTCGGGGTGAGCGGTGGTCAGTCCTCGAACGCCTCCGGCGGCGGGCAGGAGCAGACCAGGTGGCGGTCACCGAACGCCCCGTCGATGCGCCGCACCGGCGGCCAGTACTTCGCCCGCGGGTCGACCCCGTGCGGGTAGGCGGCGGTGTGCCGGTCGTAGGGGTGGTCCCACTCCCCCGCCAGGGACAGCGCCGTGTGCGGGGCGTGCCGCAGGGCACTGTCGGCGACGGCGACCTCGCCGCGGGCGACCTGCTCGATCTCCTCACGGATGGCGACCATCGCGTCGCAGAAGCGGTCGAGCTCGGCGAGGTCCTCGCTCTCGGTCGGCTCGACCATCAGCGTGCCGGCCACGGGGAAGGACATCGTCGGCGCGTGGAAGCCGTAGTCGATGAGCCGCTTGGCGACGTCGTCGACCGTGACGCCCGTGGTCCGGGTGATCTCGCGGACGTCGAGGATGCACTCGTGCGCGACCAGGCCCTCGGGGCCGGCGTACAGGACCGGGAAGTGCTCGCGCAGCCGGGCGGCCACGTAGTTGGCCGACAGGATCGCCGTCTGCGTGGCCTTGGTGAGGCCGGCGCCGCCCATGAGCCGGACGTAGGCCCAGGAGATCGGCAGGATGCTGGCCGAGCCGTAGGGCGCGGCGGAGATCGGGCCGACGCCGGTCGCGGGACCGGCCTCCGGCGCGAGCGGGTGGTTGGGCAGGTAGGGCGCGAGGTGGGCGCGCACGCCGACCGGGCCGACGCCGGGGCCGCCGCCACCGTGAGGGATGCAGAACGTCTTGTGCAGGTTGAGGTGCGAGACGTCGGCACCGAACTTGCCCGGGCGGGCGATCCCCACGAGCGCGTTGAGGTTGGCCCCATCGACGTAGACCTGGCCGCCGGCGTCGTGCACCAGCTCGCAGAGCTCACTGATCGTGTCCTCGAACACCCCGTGCGTGGAGGGGTAGGTGACCATGATCGCGGCGAGCTGCTCGCGGTGCTGCTCGACCTTGGCGCGCAGGTCGTCCATGTCGATGTCGCCGCCCTCGGCGGTCCTGACGACGACGACCTTCATGCCGGCCATCACGGCGCTCGCGGCGTTGGTGCCGTGCGCGCTCGCCGGGATGAGGCACACCGTGCGGGCGGAGTCGCCGCGGGCCTCGTGGTAGGCGTGGATCGCCAGCAGGCCGGCCAGCTCACCCTGGGAGCCGGCGTTGGGCTGCAGCGACACCGCGTCGTAGCCGGTGACCTCGCACAGCCACGAGGACAGGTCGGTGACCAGCTCGCGGATGCCCTCGGTCTGCGTCGCCGGCGCGAACGGGTGCAGCCCGGCGAACTCCGGCCAGGTCACCGCCTCCATCTCGGTGGTGGCGTTGAGCTTCATCGTGCACGAGCCGAGCGGGATCATGCCGCGGTCGAGCGCGTAGTCCTTGTCCGAGAGCCGGCGCAGGTAGCGCAGCATCGCCGTCTCGCTGTGGTGCGTGTGGAAGACGGGGTGGGTCAGGTATGCCGTCTCCCGGACCAGCGCCGCGGGCCAGGACGGCTCCGCGTCGCGCACCTCGGTCAGCCCGGTGATGCCGAACGCCGCCCAGACGGCCTGCAGGTCGCCCAGGTCAGTGGTCTCGTCGGCGCTGATCGACACACGGTCGGCGTCCACCTGCCACAGGTTGACCCCGCGGGCGGCGGCCTCGGCCACGACCTCGGCCGCACGACCGGGCACGGCAACGGTGACCGTGTCGAAGAAGTGCGTCGTCGCCAGGTCCACGCCTCCGGCGCGCAGCCCCTCGGCCAGCGCGACGGCGTGGGCGTGGGTGCGCCGGGCGATCCGGGCCAGGCCCTGCGGGCCGTGCCACACGGCATACATGCTGGCCATCACGGCGAGCAGCACCTGGGCGGTGCAGATGTTGGAGGTCGCCTTCTCGCGGCGGATGTGCTGCTCACGGGTCTGCAGCGCGAGCCGGTAGGCCTGGTGCCCGTCGGCGTCGACGCTCACCCCGACCAGACGGCCGGGCAGCGACCGCTCCAGGCCGGCGCGCACGCTCATGTAGCCGGCGTGCGGGCCGCCGAAGCCCATGGGCACGCCGAAGCGCTGGCTGCTGCCGACCGCGACGTCGGCGCCCCACTCACCCGGCGGGGTGGCCAGGGTCAGAGCGAGCAGGTCGGCGGCGGCGGTGACCAGGGCACCGGTCTCGTGCGCGGCGGCGGCCAGCGCCGACCAGTCGCGCAGCTCGCCGTCGGCGCCGGGGTACTGCACCAGCACGCCGAAGACGGCGCGGTCACCAGCGGCCGCCGCCAGGGAGGCGGCATCGGTCACCGAGGTCAGGTCGGCGACGACCACCCCGAGGCCCAGCGGCTTGGCGCGGGTCTGGATCACGGCGATGGTCTGCGGCAGGGCGTGCTCGTCGACGAGCAGCACCGCGTCCTGGGCGACCTTGCTGGTGCGGCGCATCAGCGTCATCGCCTCGGCGGCCGCGGTGCCCTCGTCGAGCAGCGAGGCACCGGCGGTGGCCAGTCCGGTCAGGTCGGTGACCACGGTCTGGAAGTTGATGAGCGCCTCGAGCCGGCCCTGGGAGATCTCCGGCTGGTAGGGCGTGTAGGCGGTGTACCAGGCGGGGTTCTCCAGCACGTTGCGGCGCACCACCGGCGGAGTGACCGTGCCGTAGTAGCCCAGGCCGATCATCGAGGTCAGCACGGTGTTGCGCGAGGCGAGCCGGTGCAGCTCCTCGATCACCGCCTCCTCGCTGGGCGCGGCCTCGACGCGCAGTGGACGCTCCGAGCGGATGCCACCGGGCACCGCGGCGTCGATGAGCGCGTCGATGCTGGGCTGGCCGACCACCTTGAGCATCTCGGCCGTGTCGTCGTCGGAGGGGCCGATGTGGCGCGAGACGAAGTCCGGCTCCGGCGGCAGCGCGCTGTGGGAGGACTGGGCGTGGGACATGAGGCTCCTGTCGCGGGACCGGTGGAGGCACCGGCCGTTGGTTGAGGTGTCGCCTCCCCCTCTGTCGCCGCGGGCCCGGTCAGGCCCGCGCACTCCAGAGTTGCCTCACCCGCGTGGTCCTGGCGCCTGAGAGGTTCCGGGGAGTTTGCCCCTTCGGCGCCCCGCCGACCGGCCGCGGCCGGTCGCGAGGTCTCTCCCACGCAGGGTTGTCAGCACCGGGAAATCTACCACCGGCGGACATGACCCGGCCCGGGCGCGAGGCCCGGGCCGGTGTGCTTCGTGATGCGGTCAGCTGATGAGGCGGGACGACCGGCGCGCGCTCAGCTCGTCACCGGGGTGCGCGGCGGGGGTCTCGTCCTCCGGCCGCTCGCTGGGCAGCTGGGCCAGCTCGCCCTCGACCTCGCGCCAGACGCGGCCGACGGCGATGCCGAAGACCCCCTGGCCGCCCTGGACCAGGTCGATGACCTCGTCGGCGGAGGTGCACTCGTAGACGCTGGCGCCGTCACTCATCAGGGTGATCTGGGCCAGGTCCTCCACGCCCCGCTCGCGCAGGTGGGTGACCGCGACCCGGATCTGCTGCAGCGAGACGCCGGTGTCGAGCAGGCGCTTGACGACCTTGAGCACGAGGATGTCGCGGAAGCTGTACAGCCGCTGCGTCCCCGACCCGGTCGCGGGCCGGACGCTGGGCTCGACGAGGCCGGTCCGCGCCCAGTAGTCCAGCTGGCGGTAGGTGATGCCGGCGGCGCCGCACGCGACGGGGCCCCGGTAACCGACCTGTTCGTCCAGGACCGGGAGGTCCTCGGTGAAGAGCAGCCCCTGGGCCGACGCCGGAATCACGGGGCGAGCCACGCCCCCCGGTGCCTCGCCGGTTCCGCTCACGCCGTCCTCCTGTCCCAGCGCCCTCGCGGGGAGAAGTGAGTGCCGCGGCGTCGCCGCACACCAACCGAACTACACCGAGGGCTTTACCCTTCGAACCGTAAGGGGCGGGCAGCCGAGCGTCAACGAAGGCGATCGGCGGGCACCCCGCGTGTCGTATAACGAATCGGCTTCCGCCCGACACGCCGTTCCGTCAGTACAGCCCGTGGTCGTCCCCGGGGTGTCGACGACGGAGCGTCACCGTCGGCTCAGGTCCCGGGCTGCGTGCCCGGCGTCTCCTCGCCGAAGTCCTCCGGTGAGATCTGCTCGAGGAACTTGCGGAACCGCTCGACCTCGTCCTCGTCCTCGTCCGGCACGGCGACGCCCCCGGCGTCCAGCACCTCGTCCGCGCCGACGATCCGAGACCCGGTGCGCAGTGCGAGCGCGATCGCGTCGGAGGAC
>DASSPC010000121.1:0-2513 GCA_035699865.1 Oryzihumus sp.
GCCGAGCAGCAGGGCTCCTACCTCGTCGGCGCGGCCGCGGCGCTGAAGTCCAAGACGGGCAACATCGGCTTCGTCGGTGGCGTCAACGTCGACCTGATCAAGAAGTTCGAGGCGGGCTACGTCGCCGGCGCCAAGGCGGTCAACCCGAACATCAAGGTCCAGATCAAGTACCTGTCGCAGCCGCCGGACTTCTCCGGCTTCGGTGACCCGGCCAAGGGCAAGACCGCCGCCGAGGGCATGTACCAGAACGGCGCCGACGTGGTCTACCACGCGGCCGGTGGCTCCGGTGGCGGTGTCTTCTCCGCCGCCAAGGCTGCGGGCAAGCTGGCCATCGGTGTCGACTCCGACCAGGCCCTGACCGCCCCGGCCGACGTCCGCGGCGTCATCCTCACCTCGATGATCAAGAAGGTCGACGTCGCCGTCTACTCCTTCATCACCGACGTGAAGGACGGCAAGTTCCAGGCCGGCAACAAGGTCTTCGACCTCAAGGCCGGCGGCGTCGACTACGCCACCACCGGTGGTCTGGTCAACGACATCAAGCCGAAGCTGGACGCCTACAAGCAGCAGATCATCGACGGCAAGATCCAGGTTCCGACCAAGCCGTGACCCTGAGGGGTTGACGCAGGGCCCGGGTGGGCGCGGTAGCGTTTCCACCCGGGCCTTTGCGTTGCCTTGGCCAGCAGGACGCTCGCAACGACGCGAGCCAGATCGAGGAGTGTGCACCATCACCGACTCCGCCATCGCGCAGGTCGGCACCGGGAGCTCGCAAGCCCCGGCCGTTGAGCTCCGGGGCATCACCAAGCGCTTCCCGGGCGTCGTCGCCAACAAGGACATCGAGATCACCGTCCGTCGCGGCACGGTCCACGCCATCGTCGGGGAGAACGGCGCGGGCAAGTCCACCCTGATGAAGATCCTCTACGGCGTGCAGCGCCCGGACGAGGGCACCATCACCGTGGACGGCCGGGAGGTGCACCTGCACAGCCCGTCCGACGCCATCGACGCCGGCATCGGCATGGTGTTCCAGCACTTCATGCTGGCCGACAACCTGACCGTGCTCGAGAACGTCGTCCTCGGCGCCGAGAAGCTTCACGGCATCGGCGAGAAGGCCCGGGCGCGGATCGAGGAGATCTCCCGGGACTACGGCCTCGACGTGCACGCCGACGACATGGTCCTCGACCTCGGTGTCGGCAAGCGCCAGCGCGTCGAGATCCTCAAGGTGCTCTACCGCGGCGCCAAGACGCTGATCCTCGACGAGCCGACCGCGGTCCTGGTGCCCCAGGAGGTCGACGAGCTGTTCGACAACCTGCGCGAGCTCAAGTCCGAGGGCCTGACCGTCATCTTCATCTCGCACAAGCTGGACGAGGTGCTCTCCGTCGCCGACGACATCACCGTCATCCGGCGCGGCACGACCGTCGCCACGGTCGACCCCAAGGCGGTCACCGCCCGGCAGCTGGCCGAGCTGATGGTCGGCTCCGAGCTGCCGACGGCCAGCACCGAGGAGTCGACGGTCACCGACCGCCCGATCCTCACCATCACCGGCCTGTCGATGCCGGGCATGGGTGACCGCCCGGTGCTCGACGACATCTCCCTCACCATCCACGCCGGAGAGGTGCTCGGCATCGCCGGCGTCGAGGGCAACGGCCAGGCCGAGCTCGTCGAGGCGATCATGGGCATGCGTGAGCCCAGCGCCGGCAGGATCGAGCTCGAGGGCAAGGACATCACCGACTGGGACGTCCGCGAGATCCGCGAGGCCGGCGTCGGCTACATCCCCGAGGACCGGCAGCGGCACGCCCTGCTGCTGGACGCCCCGCTGTGGGAGAACCGCATGCTCGGCCACCAGACCGAGGACCCCAACGTCAGGGGCCCGTGGGTCGACGCCAAGGGCGCCAAGGCCGACACCGAGCGGATCGTGCGCGAGTACGACGTGCGCACCCCCTCGATCTTCGTCACCGCCGCCTCGCTGTCCGGCGGCAACCAGCAGAAGCTGATCATCGGGCGCGAGATGAGCCACCACCCGCGGGTGCTCATCGCCGCCCACCCCACCCGCGGCGTCGACGTCGGCGCCCAGGCGGCCATCTGGGACCACATCCGGGAGGCCCGCCGCGAGGGCCTGGCCGTGCTGCTGATCTCGGCCGACCTCGACGAGCTGATCGGCCTGTCCGACACCATCCGGGTCATCCTGCGCGGCCAGCTGTCGGGCGACTTCGACCCCGACCGCGTCACTGCCCAGGACCTGGGCGCGGCCATGACCGGCGCCGGGGCACGGCATACCGAGACCGCGACGGAAGGTGAGCCCCGATGAAGGCCCTCGACCTGCGAAAGGTGGGGCTGGCCGTGGCCGCCCCCGTGCTGGCGATCCTCGTCGCGTTCGTCGTGACGTCGATCGTGCTGCTGGCGGCCAAGGACCCGGTGGGTGCGGTGTGGACGCAGCTGCTCACGCCGCCGAAGCCGCGCCTGGTGGTCGCGATCATCAACAGCGCCGCCGTCTACTACCTGTCGGCCATCGCCGTGGC
>DASSPC010000122.1:0-5052 GCA_035699865.1 Oryzihumus sp.
ACGGCGGTGGCCCGGCCCGGGTCGGTGCTGGTGGACGACGGACTGGCCACCAAGCTGGCCAGCCTGTCGGGGTTCGAGATGACGGCGCTGCGCCGGCGCTCGCTGCGGGGGATCGGGCCGGTGACGCCCTGGCTCCTGAGCAGGACAGGCGAGGTCCGCCGTCGAGGTCAGGCAGCAGATACCAAGGAGGATCAGTGAGCACGCAGGAGCAGCCCGGGGACCGCCGGCTGGTGACGATCACCCGCCACGGGGAGGGCGGCCACGTGGCCGAGCTGGCGCTCGACCGCCCGGAGGCCATGAACGCGGTCTCGACCGCGATGGCCCGGGACCTGGCCGCGGCCACGGCCGAGCTGGCCGCCGACGAGGGCGTGCGCGCCGTGGTCGTGACGAGCACCAGTCCCAAGGCGTTCTGCGTGGGCGCGGACCTCAAGGAGCGCAACTCCTTCAGTGACGCCGACCTGATGCAGCAGCGGCCGGTGGCGCGCGCGGCATACACCGGTGTGCTCAACCTGCCGGTGCCCTCGATCGCGGTCGTCGAGGGCTTCGCCCTCGGCGGCGGGCTGGAGATCGCCCTGTCCTGCGACCTCATCGTGGCGGGCGAGGCCGCGGTCGTGGGGCTGCCGGAGGTGTCGGTCGGGGTGATCCCCGGCGGTGGCGGCACCCAGCTGCTGACCCGGCGCATCGGCTGGTCCCGCGCGGCGGGCATGGTGTTCACGGCGCGGCGGATGGCGGCCGCGGAGGCTGCCGCCCTGGGCGTCGTCGACGAGGTCGTCGGGGCCGGCGAGGCCCGGGACTGGGCGCTGCGGCTGGCCGCCGAGATCGCGGCGAACTCCCCGGTGGGACTGCGCAACGCCAAGAAGGCGATGCGCCTCGGCATGGACGTCGACCTGGCCACCGGACTGGAGGTCGAGGACGCCTGCTGGCGCGCCACGGCCTTCTCCGGGGACCGCAAGGAGGGCGTGGCGGCTTTTTCCGAGAAGCGTCGTCCGGCGTGGCCCGGTCGCTGACGGTACCTGCTGTCTCTACGATGCCCGATATGACCCGCGTGCTGCTGGCCGAAGACGACCCTGCCATCTCCGAGCCCCTCGCCCGCGCCCTGCGCCGCGAGGGCTACGACGTCGACGTGCGCGGGGACGGTCGTGCGGCCCTCGACGGGGCCGCCGAAGGCCCCGACCTCGTCGTGCTCGACCTCGGGCTGCCCCACATCGACGGCCTGGAGGTGTGCCGGCGCATCCGCGCCGACGGGCGCACCGTGCCGGTGCTCATCCTCACGGCCCGCGCCGACGAGGTGGACACCGTCGTCGGCCTCGACGCCGGCGCCGACGACTACGTGACCAAGCCGTTCCGGCTGGCCGAGCTGCTGGCCCGCGTGCGGGCGCTGCTGCGCCGCCACCCTCTGGACTCGGCGCCGACCAACGAGCTGGTGCGCATCGACCCCGAGGGGCGCCGCGCCTGGTTCAACGACGAGGAGCTCCAGCTCACGGCCAAGGAGTTCGACCTCCTGCGCGTCCTGGTGCGCGAGCAGGGCAAGGTCGTCTCGCGGGAGCAGCTCATGCGGGAGATCTGGGAGACGGCGTGGTTCGGGTCCACCAAGACCCTGGACATGCACATCTCCGTGCTGCGCAAGAAGCTCGGCGACGACGCGGCGCAGCCGCAGTACATCTCCACCGTGCGCGGCGTGGGTTTCCGCTTCGAGCGCGGCGACCGGAGCTGAGGACCCGCCATGCGTGAGCGGCTCGTCCGCTCCACCGTCATCGCCGTCGTCCTCTCGGTCGTCATCGTCGGCGCGCCCCTGTTCCTCGGGGCCGTGTGGATGCTGGCGGACGAGGGGTCCCGGCTGCGCACGTGGCTGGTCGGTGGCCAGAGCATGACGCAGCTCGCCCAGCTGCTGGGCATCATCACGGCGCTGTCCGTGCTCGCGGTCGTCGTCGGGGTCCTCGTGGCCTCGGCGCAGGCCCGCAAGTTCGCCGAGCCGATGACCGAGCTGGCCGACCGGGCCGAGCGGCTGGGCGCCGGGGAGTCCCGGTTCCAGCCGCTCGTCAGCGGGATCGCCGAGATCGACCGGGTCTCGGAGGTGCTCTCCCGCAGCGCGCAGCAGCTCAAGCGGTCACTGGCCTCGGAGCGTGACTTCGCCTCCGACGCCTCGCACCAGCTGCGCACCCCGCTGACGGCGCTGCTCATGCGGCTCGAGGAGATCTCGGTGACCGACGACCTCGCGGTGGTGCAGGAGGAGGCCAACATCGCCATCGCCCAGGTCGAGCGGCTCACCCGCGTCGTCGACGACCTGCTGGCGCGCAGCCGCTCCGGTCACGACGCGCCCCGACCCAGCGTCTCCCTCGACTCGGTCATCGCGGCGCTGCAGCGGGAGTGGCAGCCCGCGTTCGAGCAGGCGCGCCGCTCGGTGCGCGTGCACGGTCAGCGGGGGCTGTCGGTCCAGGCGACGCCGGTCGCCCTGTCCCAGGTGCTCTCGACCCTGCTGGAGAACTCCCTCGCGCACGGCCGCGGCACCGTGGACGTGCACGCCCGCCGCAGCGGCCCCTCGGTCGTGGTGGAGGTCAGTGACCAGGGCGAAGGCGTCCCCGCGGCGATCGCGCCGCACATCTTCGAGCGGTCGGTCACCACGACCGGCACGGGGCTGGGCCTGGCGCTGGCCAGGGACCTGGCCGAGGCCAACGGCGGCCGGCTCGAGCTGATCCAGACGCAGCCGGCGATCTTCGCGCTGTTCCTGTCCGAGGACCAGAACCTCAACTGAGCGCGCGACCTCGCCTGCCGGACACCTGCATCGCCCGTCAGGGCGAGGTCGACGTCCGGGAGGTGAGGGGCCCGGTGTGCCGGCCACCCGGCATACCGGGGGCGGCGCGGCCTCAGACCTGGATCGCGGCCTCAGACCTGGATCGTGGACTCGACGGGCGGGTTCTCGGAGAAGACGAACCGCCGGTAGGCCCAGAAGCGGAAGAGCGTGCCCAGGACCAAACCCACGCCGTTGGCGCTGATGTTGTCGGCCAGCGGCGAGGTCAGGTCGAGCACGTAGTGCGAGAAGCCCAGGCAGCCCAGGGCGATGCCCATGCCGACGACGTTGAACACGACGAACAGCGCCAGCTCGTGGTGGACGGCGGTGCGGCGCCGGTGGCGGAAGGTCCAGTAGCGGTTGCCGGCCCACGCCGTGAGCGTGGCGAGGGTCACCGAGATGACCTTGGCCGTCAGGGGCTTGTCGTAGAGCGGGCCGTGGCCGCCGACGAAGCGCAGCGCGTTGAACGTGCCGACGTCGACGACGAGGGCGACGGCGCCCACCACACCGAACTTGAGCATCTCGCGGACGAGGACGTCGAAGGCGCCGCGCAGTCGCGCGAGCGGCGAGGGCTGGTCGGTCGGCACCTGTCGAGCGTAACGGGCGCCGGGCGGCGGCACCGAATCCTTGCCCGGATAGGCTCCCCCCGTGACCTCTCCGCAGCGCGCTCCTGGAGGATTCCCCGTCGTCGGCATCATCGGCGGTGGCCAGCTGGCCCGGATGTGCCAGCCCCCCGCGGTCGGCCTCGCGGTCACGTTGAGCGTGCTGGCCGAGACCCCCGACGCGTCCGCGGCGCTGGTCGTGCCGTCGGCGCCGGTGGGCGACTACACCGACGTGGAGACCGTGCGCGAGTGGGCGCGCTCCTGCGACGTGGTCACCTTCGACCACGAGCACGTGCCGGCGCCGGTGCTCGCCGCGCTCGAGGCCGACGGGGTGCCGCTGCACCCCAGCCCGGCCGCGCTGGTCTTCGCCCAGGACAAGCTGGCCATGCGCCGCCGGCTCAGCGAGGTCGGCGTGGGCTGCCCGCGGTGGGCGGCGGTCCGCACCGCCGAGGAGCTCAAGGCCTTCGGGGAGGAGGTCGGCTGGCCCGTCGTGGTGAAGACGCCGCGCGGCGGCTATGACGGCAAGGGCGTCCGGGTCATCGACTCGGCCACGGAGGCCGCGGACTGGCTCGAGGCCAGTGCCCGGGACGCGGTCAGCGGTGGCCCGCTCGCCGAGGGCCTGCTGGCCGAGGAGAAGGTCGAGTTCACCCGCGAGCTGGCGGTGCTCGTGGCGCGCAGCCCCTCCGGGCAGGCCGCCACGTGGCCGGTCGTGGAGACCGTCCAGGTCGACGGGATCTGCACCGAGGTGCTGGCCCCCGCGCCCGGGATGTCGGACGACCTGGCCGCCGAGCTGACCGAGGCGGCGCTGCGCGTGGCCGGGGCGCTCGAGGTCACCGGCGTCATGGCGGTGGAGATGTTCGAGGTGTCCCACCCGCACACCGGGGAGCCGGACTACGTCGTCAACGAGCTGGCCATGCGCCCGCACAACTCCGGGCACTGGAGCATCGACGGCGCGGTCACCAGCCAGTTCGAGAACCACCTGCGCGCGGTCCTCGACCTGCCGCTGGGGTCCACCGCTCCGCGCGCGCCGTGGACGGTCATGGCCAACGTGCTCGGCGGCGACTACCCCGAGCTCTACCCCGCCTACCGGCACATCATGGCGCGTGACCCCGGAGCGCGAGTTCACTTGTACGGCAAGGGAGTTCGGCCCGGTCGCAAGATCGGGCACGTCAACGTCAGCGGTGACGACCTGGCCGACCTGCGGGAGCGGGCCGGGCACGCCGCCGACTACCTGAGGGGAGTGGTGACCGCATGAGCAACGCCGTGGTGGGCCTGGTCATGGGCAGCGACAGCGACTGGCCGGTCATGGAAGAGGCGGCCAGGGCGCTGGAGGAGTTCGGCGTCGCCTACGAGGCCGACGTCGTCTCGGCGCACCGGATGCCGCAGGAGATGATCGCCTACGGCGAGAACGCCGCCTCCCGTGGCCTGCGGGTCATCATCGCCGGTGCCGGGGGAGCGGCCCACCTGCCGGGGATGCTCGCGTCGGTGACCCCGCTGCCGGTGATCGGCGTCCCGGTGCCGCTGAAGCACCTCGACGGGATGGACTCGCTGCTGTCCATCGTGCAGATGCCGGGCGGCGTGCCGGTCGCGACCGTCTCGGTCGGCGGGGCACGCAACGCGGGGCTGCTCGCCGTGCGGATCCTCGCCTCCGGCGCCGACGCC
>DASSPC010000123.1:0-13371 GCA_035699865.1 Oryzihumus sp.
GACCTCACCCAGCGGTCGCGCGCCGGCCACCATCTGCGTGCTCTCCGGCGACGTCCACCACGCGTATGCCGCGCGCGCCGACTTCCCGCGTGCCCTCGACAGCGCGGTCTACCAGCTCACCTGCTCGCCCCTGCACAACTATGTGCCGTGGTTCATGAAGGTCGTCTTCCGGATCACCTGGTGGCGGGCCACCGAGAGGACGGTGCGGTTCCTGCTCAAGCGGGTCTCGCACGTCCCGGCGGTGCCGATCGAGTGGCGCCGGCTGTGCGGGCCGTTCTTCGGCGACCAGATCGCCACGCTCACCCTGCACGGACGCTCGGCCGGGGTGCGGTTCGAGCAGTCCCGCCAGGACGCGCAGGCGGGGCCGGTCCTGGGCGCGGTGAGCGAGCTGACGCTGTCCTGATGCTGTCCTGATGCCGTGTCGCCCGGGACGGCCGGATCGCCCCGGACGCCCTCTGCTCACCCCCTGATGACCATGCGCTCACCCTGCGCTCACCCCCTGCTCACCCCCTGCTCACCCCGCCGCGGGAGCGTGAACTCGTCCGTTCGGCCGATGGTCGGGACCTTCGGCACTACGGCATCGTGTGGCCCGTTGGGACGGTAGGGAAACCGCCCCGACGACCCGCGACACTCGACCGCGCCGGCTGCCCGGCCGCCCCTGGTTGGGATGTCCGTCTCGTGGGTAACCAGAGGGGCACCGTACGGCGAAGGTGAGACGACATGCTGCAGACCCAGCAGACCGCTTCGAGGTCGGGCTCCCGTGAGGACCTGGCGAGGATCCTCACAGGTGTCCACTACCCGGTCACCGCCGAGGACCTCATGGTGCTGGCGCTGCGCCGCCGCACCCCGAGCGAGGTGCTGTGGCAGCTCAACCAGCTCCCCTACGACCGGCGCTTCAACAGCGCCTCGGACGTGGCCGGCTACCTCGACGCCGTCGCCGCGCCCACGCTCGGTCGCAACTGACCCGGCCTTCCTGGCTCATCACGCAGGCATCGACGCCCACGCGTCGATGCCTGCGTGCATCCCGGCCCGCAGGTGCGCCGGCGCGAACGACGCGTCGACACCGGAGCGCGCCAGGTCCGCGAGCTGGTCGTCGCCCCACCCGAAGGTGGCGCGGACCCGCGCATACTCCTCGCTGAGGCTCACGCCGAGCACCGAGGGCACGTCGGTGTTGAGGGTGACGCGCAGGCCGGTGTCGACCAGCCGGGGCAGCGGGTGGTCCGGCCAGTCGGGCACGAAGCCCAGCCCCACGTTGGAGGACGGGCACACCTCCAGGGCGATGTCGCGGTCACGGACCTCGGCGACCAGCTCGGGGTCGTCCAGCACCCGGATGCCGTGTCCCAGCCGCTCGGCCCGCCCGGCACCGATGGCCTCCCGGATGCTGTCCGGGCCGCAGGCCTCCCCAGCGTGGTGCACCAGGTGCAGCCCGGCCTCGGCCGACTCCCGGACCAGCCGCTCGAACGGCGCCAGCGGGTAGGTCTCCTCCCCCGCCACGCCCCATCCCAGGACCCCGTCGTCGCGGTGCCGCAGTGCCAGGTCCACGGTGCGCCGTGCCCGCTCCACCGGCCGCCGCCGTGAGTGGTCCAGCAGGACCCCGGTGGTCACGCCGTGCGCCGCCGCGCCCTCGCGCAGGCCGGCCAGGACCGACTCCAGCGGCATCGAGGGGTCACCGAGCCGCTCACCGTGCGCCGCCGCGGTGAAGGTGACCTCCGCGTATGCCGTGCCGTCCCCGGCCGCGTCCTCGCAGAACTCCCGCGCCACGCGGGTGAAGTCCTCGGGCCGTTGCAGGCAGGCGCGCACGAGCGCGTTCTGGTCGGCGAAGTCCCGGAAGTCGGTGAAGCGGGTGCGCCCTCCGGCCAGGTGCTCAGGCACCGGGACGCCGTTGGCATCACCGATCTCGCGCAGTGTCTCCCAACGCACCGTGCTCTCCAGGTGCACGTGCAGGTGTGCCTTGGGCAGCAGGGTCAGGTCGCGCACGCGGCGGACCCTACTCGTGCGCCGCCGCCCTCGGCGCAGGCCACCGGTGGTGCCACCACGGCAGACACCCTCTGGGAGACATACCTCGGGGGAACAACGCGTGCCCGCCGCCGGTTGCCCTTTCGCGTGACCCTCCCGCTCTCCGTCCTGGACCTGTCCCCCGTCGCCTCCGGCCGCCCGCCGTCGCAGGCGCTGCACGAGACCGTCGAGCTCGCCCGCAGCACCGAGGCCGCCGGCTACTCCCGGTTCTGGGTGGCCGAGCACCACAACATCGCCAGCGTCACCAGCAGCGCCCCCGAGGTGATGATCGCGACGGTCGCCGCGGCCACCTCGCGGATCCGCGTCGGAGCGGGCGGGATCATGCTGCCCAACCACGCCCCGCTGAAGGTCGCCGAGACCTTCCGCGTCCTCGAGGGCCTGCACCCCGGGCGCATCGACCTGGGCATCGGCCGGGCACCGGGCACCGACCAGCTCACGGCCTTCGCGCTGCGCCGCAGCCGGGAGGCCCTGGCGGCCAACGACTTCCCGCAGCAGTACTCCGAGCTGCTCGGCTACGTCGACGGCTTCCCCGAGGGCCACCCTTTCGCGCCGGTCGTCGCCCAGCCCACGGACGTGGCCCTGCCACCGGTGTGGATCCTGGGTTCCAGCCTGTACGGCGCGCAGGCCGCGGCGGCGTACGGCACCGGCTTCGCCTATGCCGGGCACTTCGGCGAGGCCGACCCGGCCGAGGCGGTCCGGCTCTACCGCGTGGGCTTCCGTCCCTCGGGACGCCCCGGCGACCCAGACACCCCGCGCGCCATCCTGGCCGTCGCGGCGATCGTGGCCGAGACCGAGCAGGAGGCGCAGGCGCTGGGCCGGGCCGCCGCGCTGTCGATGGTGCGGCTGCGTCAGGGCCGCCCGGGCCCGCTGCCCTCGCCCGAGGAGGCCGCCGCCCACCCGTGGACCGGCCAGGAGGAGCAGATGGCGCAGGCGTTCTCGCGCTTCGCCACCGTGGGTACGCCCGACATGGTCTGGGAGGCACTGCAGCGCCGGGCGAAGGAGGCCGACGCCGACGAGCTGATGGTCACCACGAACGTGCATGACCCGGCTCTGAGGCGACGGTCCTACGACCTGCTCGCGCAGGTGGCCGGCCTCACCGCCGGGTAGCCCCCGGGCGTCCCGGTCCGGGTCCTGACGGGCATCCGGCCTACCGGCGGGAAGCCCCTCCGTGTCCCGGATGTCCGTTTCAACCCCGTATCGTCCTGCGTCGTGAACGTCGCGGCGGCATCCGGTGGAGTCTTCCTTGCGTCCGTGGCGGCGACGCTCGTCACGACGCTCGCGTTGTTCGTCGCACCACCCTCCCGCCGCGAGCGGCCGGGCACGGGGCGCGCCCTGACTTTGCTGCTCAGCACCCTGCTCCTGGCCTCCGGCCCCGTGGCGCTGGTGCTCCTCGGCGCCGGGACCGGCCCGGCAGCCATGGCGGCGCTGACCCTGACGGCGGCCACGGTGGCCTGGCTGCCACTCACCCGCCGGTGGAGCTGGCGGGGCCATGCCGCGTGGTCGGCCAGCACGACCATGGCTGGGTCCTACCTGGCGTACATGCTCGGGTACTCGCTGGCCCCCGGCCGCGGGGCCGCCGGCACCGCGGCCGGCCTGGTGCTCTGGGCCCTCGAGCTGGTCACCTTCGTGCTGGGTGCTGCCTTCCTCTGGGAGGTCGTGGACGTGGCCGCGCGCACCGACTGGCCGCGGCGCAGCCCGCGGGGCCACGTCGGGACCCCGAGCCGGCACCCCTTCGTCTCCCTGCACGTGCCGGCCCACAACGAGCCGCCGGACATGGTCATCGAGACGCTCACCTCACTGTTGGGGATGGACTACCCGGCCTACGAGGTCGTCATGGTCGACGACAACACGCAGGACCCGGCGCTGTGGCACCCGGTGCGGGACTTCTGCGAGGCGCACGGCATCCGCTTCGTGCACCTCGAGGACTGGCCGGGATACAAGTCCGGGGCGCTCAACTACGTCCTGCGGCACGCCACCGACCCCCGCGCCGAGGTCATCGGTGTCGTCGACGCGGACTACATCGTGGACCGCGACTACCTGCAGCGGTGCGCCACGCTCTTCGCCGAGCGCGAGGACCTCGGCTTCGTCCAGACGCCACAGAACTACCGGCAGTGGAAGCACAGCAGCTACTTCCGGCGCCTGTTCTTCTCCTACGAGTACTTCTTCGCCGTGTCCCAGTCGAGCCGCAACGAGGTCGACGGGGCGATCTTCGGCGGGACCATGGGGCTGATCCGCCGCAGTGCGCTGGAGTCCGTGGGCGGCTGGGACGAGTGGTGCATCACCGAGGACGCCGAGGTCTCGCTGAAGATGCTGCGCGCCGGCTGGACCGGCCAGCACGTCGAACGGCCCTACGGCCACGGCGTCATGCCGCTGACCTTCGAGGCACTCAAGCGGCAACGGTTCCGCTGGTGCTTCGGCGGGATGCAGATCCTCAAGGCCCACTGGCGCTCCCTCATGCCGTGGGACCGCTCGCCCGACAACCACCTGAGCCTGGCGCAGCGCTGGGCCTACCTCTCCGGCGCGCTCCAGTGGTTCAGCGACCTCCTCGGGCTCTCCTTCGCCGTGCTGCTGCTCGTCAGCGCCGCAGACCTGGCCCTGGGCGGGGGCCTGGTGCTTCGCCGCGTCGGCGGGCTGCTGCTGGTGCTGCCCCCGCTGCTGCTCGCTCTCGGGGTGGGCCGCGCCCTCGCCGCACTCCGCCTGCGCTCCACGGCGGGCTGGCGCGACGCGATCGGCGCGCTCGGGCTGTGGCTCGCCCTGGGCCTGACGGTCGCAATGGCCTCCGTGCGCGGGCTCATCCAGCCGGAGGGCGTGTTCCTGCGCACCCCCAAGACCCGCGACCAGCCCTCCCTCCTGGACGCGGTCCGGGCCAACAAGGTCGAGACCCTGGCCGGCATGCTGCTCCTGGTCACCGCCGGGGCGTCAGTACGCCGCCTCACCCTCGCCGCAGGCGTGGTGGCCCTCCTGCTCACCTGGCACGCGGTCGGCCTGCTCGCTGCTCCCGTCAACAGCCTGGCGGCGATGCGTGCAGACCTGAGCCCGCAGATGCGCCGCCGCCGCGGCACCGAGGGTCAGCGTGAGCGAGTGGGCGTCCGGGTCCGGACGGCGCCGGTGGTCGCCGGGCTCGGTGCCCTGGCCGCGGCCGCCGTCGTCGCAGTCGCCGTGGCCGGACCCGCCGATGTTCCCGGCCATACGCCGGGTGACGTCCTCGGGCAGCTGCGCCGTGGCCCGGCGGCTGCGGCTCACCGGCCGACGCCCACGACCCGCCCCATCGCCGCCACGCCCACCACGACCGCCCCCGACACGACCGCGCCCGGCCCGTCGGTCTCCCCGGTCGCAAGCGGGGGCCCGGCGCCGGTGCCCCAGCCCGCGCCGGTCACGACCACTGCGTCGCCGGCCCCGCGCCCGACCTCTGCCACGCCGACCACGGCACCCACCCCGGCACCGACGACCCCCTCACCCACCAACCGCCCGACGAGCACGCCCACCCAGGCGACGACCCACCCGACCGGCAAGCCGACGACGACCCGCACCGCCCCCACCCACCCCTGACGACGGCGGCCGCCCGGCAGGCGTGACCGGTATGCCCCGATTTGTGTCTGCCGGGCATCTACGAAACGGTGGAGTGGTCCCCGATCGCTACGGAACGGAGAGAGAGCTCGTGCTCACCCTCACCGAGAACGCCAGCACCATCGTCAAGGCCATCACCGAGCAGACCAGCTCCGCCGACAGCGCCGGCCTGCGCTTCAGCCCCAACGTGGCCGGTGGCCAGGGCCTGGACGTCGCCCCCGTGGAGGCGCCCGAGCCGGGTGACCAGGTGGTGGAGGAGGGCGGCGCCAAGGTCTACCTCGAGGAGACCGCTGCCGTGGCCCTCGGCGAGCAGGTCCTCGACGCCGCCGTCGACGAGTCCGGCACCGTGCAGTTCAGCATCGCCCCGCAGAACGGCGCGACGGTCGCGGGCTGACACCACACGCCACACACGAAGGGCGCCTCACCGGCCGGTGAGGCGCCCTTCGTCGTCCCCACCCGCCCCCCGCCTTTCGCCGAGAGGGACGTTCCTCGGGGTTGGAGTGCCCCCGAACCCCGAGACACGTCCTCTCGGCGGGTGGTGGGTCAGCGGCGCTGCAGGGCCTTGAGGGAATCCAGCGCTGTGTCCGCGTGGGTGGTGAAGTTGGTCTCGCTGCTGACCACCTCGCGGATCGTGCGGTCGGTGTCGATGACGAACGTCGCGCGCTTGACGTAGGAGACCAGCTTCCGCTTGACGCCGAAGCCGGCCGCCACCGTGCCGTCGGGGTCGGACAGCAGGGGGTAGTCGAAGCCGTGGGTGTCGGCGAACTGCTTCTGCGAGGACACCTCGTCCCGGCTGATGCCGACGCGCTGGCCGCCGGCGGCAGCGAACTCCGCTGCGAGGTCACGGAAGTGGCAGCTCTCCTGGGTGCAGCCCCCGGTCATGGCGGCGGGGTAGAAGAACAGCACGACGGGCCCGTCGAGCAGCAGGGTGCTCAGCCGGGTAGGGGTGCCGTCCTGGTCGGGCAGCTCGAAGTCGGGGGCCAGGTCGCCCACCTTCAGGGTCTTCATGCTCGGGCCTTCCTCTCACACAGGTGCACGGGCGGGGTGACGCCGACGTTCAGACGGCGCCCTTCTTCGGCGGGAGCGGGACGAAACCGCTGGTCCGCTTGACGTAGTCCACGTAGCCGGGTCGGCGCGAGGACATGTCCTTCTCCAGCAGCGGCTTGCCGGTGCCCTTGGCCAGCAGCCACGTCATCGCCACCGGCGAGAGCACGGTGAGGATGCCGGGCCAGGCGCTGAAGGCGATGAGGGACAGACCCCACCACACGCACGCGTCGCCGAAGTAGTTGGGGTGCCGGGTGTAGCGCCACAGGCCGGTGTCGAGGACCTGCCCCCTGCTCGCCGGGTCGTTCCGGAAGCGGGTCAGCTGCCAGTCGCCGACGGTCTCGAAGAAGAAGCCGACCAGCCAGACGAGGACCCCGACCCAGGCCAGCGGCCCGAGCGGCGACGGCTGGAAGCAGGCCACCTGCACCGGCAGGGACACGAACCACATGACCGCGCCCTGGGTGAGGTAGACCTTGCGCACGGCATACCAGGTGGGGTTGCCCGCCGCGCCGGCGAGCATCTCGGCATACCGCGGGTCCTCAGCATGGCCGCGCGAGCGGCGCCCGATGTGGACGGCGAGGCGCGCGCCCCACACGACGGTCAGGAGCGTGACCAGCAGGCGACGCCCCGCGTCGCCCTCCCCCGCGGACAGTCCGTATGCCGTGAGCGCCACCGCCGCGAAGCCCAGCCCCCACGCCACGTCGACCACGGCGTGCTTGCCGGCGCGGAGGGCGACCAGCAACGTCACGCCGAGGACGATCACCACGGCGAGGACGGTGAACGGCAGCGCCGCGGCGAACGCTCCCCAGGGGAAGGCCATCACCAGGTCCGCACCGGCGGCATGCCGCTGACGCCGTCGGCGCCCGGCTTGACCGCGAGGATCTGGTCCACACCCATGCGGTTCTCCTCGAAGGACAGCGCGCTGCCGACCATGTAGAGGCGCCAGACCCGGGCGACCTCCTCGCCGACCAAGGCGACGACGTCGTCCCAGCGCTGCTCGAGGGTGGCGTACCACGCGTGGATGGTGCGCACGTAGTGCTCGCGCATGGCGTGCACGTCGCGGACCTCGAGGCCGGCCTGCTCGATGAGGTCGACGGTCTCGCCAACCGGTCGCATCCACATGTCGGGGGCGATGAACGCCTCGATGAACGGGCCGCCGCCGGGGTGGCGGCCCCTGCGCGACATCTGCTGGACCAGCAGGCGGCCACCGGGCTTGAGCCGGCTGTGGACCAACCCGGTGAAGACGGGGTAGTTCTCCCTGCCGACGTGCTCACCCATCTCGATCGAGGTGACCGCGTCGAAGCCGGTCTCGGGCACCTCGCGGTAGTCCTGCAGCCGGACCTCGACCCGGTCGCCGAGGCCGCGCTCGTCGACCCGCGCCTGGACGAACGCCCGCTGCTCGGCCGAGAGGGTGACCGCCAGGACGTTGACGCCGAAGTGCTCCGCGGCATACAGGGTCAGCGAGCCCCAGCCACAGCCGATGTCGAGCATCCGCATGCCCTCGCGCAGGCCGAGCTTGCGGCAGACGAGGTCGAGCTTGTCCCGCTGCGCGTCCTGCACCGTGTAGGACGGGTCGTCGCTGGTCCAGTACCCGCAGGAGTAGGCCATGTGCGGATCGAGGATCAGCGCGTAGAAGTCGTTGGACAGGTCGTAGTGGTGTGCGATGACCTGCCGGTCGCGGCCGGGGCTGTGCAGCCGACCGCGCAGCCGGGCCTGGGAGGCGGGCGGCACCGGCGGACGGCCGATGACCCCGAGCTCCCGGGCGGTGCAGACCGCCTGGAGCAGCAGCGCGGGGGTCGGGCGGGGCGTGACGCTGCGCTCCCGGGCGGCGCGCCAGACCCGGCGGAACCCGTCGAGCAGGTCGCCCTCGACGTCGATCTCGCCCGTGACGTAGGCCTGGGCCAGGCCGAGCTCGCCGGGGTGGAACAGCAGGCGCCGCAACGCATCCGGTGAGGAGATGGTGATGACCGGCGCACCCTCGGGGCCGTACTCGCCGCCGTCGGGCGTGCGCAGCCGCAACGGCAGCTCACCGTCGAACATCGGCTCGACGAGCTCGCCGAGCCTGCGGGCGATCGACCGGCCGGAGCCGACCTGCGTGCCGGGGCGGGTCTGCGTCGTGGTCACGTGCGGTGCCTCCTGCTGTGTCCGCGTCGGCGGGAGGTCCCCGGCCGACCGTTCGCCATCCTGCCCGGGCACGCCCTCAGGGGCGCGGCGGCAGACAGTGCTGGCGACGCACCGGTGGTTCGGAGCCGCCCTCCGTGCGGATTGGCCGGGTATGCCGTGCCGGTCGCCAGGGCGCCCGCCGCGCGGGTCTGGGGCGCCTGGTCAGCCGGGACCGGCCAAGGGTGGCCGATGTCGGTGGTGGGTGCCAGCATCGACAGCGCAGCAGCTTTCATCGACGATGACGGGGGTGTGCCATGCCGGGGAGCGT
Organism: Oryzihumus sp.; assembly: GCA_035699865.1. Lineage (GTDB taxonomy): Bacteria > Actinomycetota > Actinomycetes > Actinomycetales > Dermatophilaceae > Oryzihumus. Next base: position 9,059 of record DASSPC010000123.1, read on the forward strand.
CCGACCCATCACTGACGAGCGCGACGGTCTGCTGGCCTACCTCGCGCAGCAGCGCTACGTCCTGCGTCTGGCCGCCTACGGCCTGACCGACGAGCAGGCGCGCGCGACGCCGAGTGCCAGCAGCCTCAGCGTCGGCGGGCTGGTCAAGCACGTGGCGGCGACCGAGCGCAGCTGGATCGAGCGGGTGCGCGACGTCCCGCAGAGCTACGGCGTCGAGGACTACCCGGTGCTGTTCCGCCTCGGCGAGGACGAGACGCTGCAGGACGTGCTCGACTTCGCCGCCGAGGTGGCCGCCGAGACCGAGGCGGCGATCGCCGAGGTGGAGGACCTCGGCCGGCCGGTGCCCGTGCCGCGTGACGCACCGTGGTTCCCGCAGGACGTCGAGGCGTGGTCGGTGCGCTGGGTGCTGCTCCACCTGATCCAGGAGACCGCGCGTCACGCCGGCCACGCCGACATCGTCCGCGAGTCGATCGACGGGGCCACAGCCTTCCCCCTCATGGCCGCCGCCGAGGGCTGGCCCGAGACCCCGTGGATGAAGCCGTGGACCCCGCCGGTCCGGGCCGGACGGCCATGACGCGCACCCTGCTGGGCACCTCGCTGGGCACCCTGGCTGCTGCGGTGGTCGGCGTGCTGGGCACGGACCCACAGTCCTCGTGGTACCGCTCCCTGGCCAAGCCGCCGTGGCAGCCGCCACCGACAGCTTTCCCCCTGGTGTGGACCCCGCTCTACGCGCTCATCGCCTGGGGCACCGGCCGGATGATCGATGCCGAACCGGACCCCGCCTCCCGCCGCCGGCTCGGGGCCCTGGTGGCCGCCGACCTCGCAGCCAACGCCGGCTGGTGCTGGGTGTTCTTCAAGGGCAGGTCGCCGCGCAACGGCCTGGCCGCCATCGCCGTCCTGGATGGGCTCAACCTCGCCCTGCTCGACCAGGCTCGCCGCCGCGACACGCGCGCGACGGGCGCGCTGGCCCCGTACGCCGCCTGGGGGCTCTTCGCCACCGCCCTGAACGCCGACATCTGGCGCCGCAACCGCTGAGGCCGTCATCCCACGCGCAGCGGTGCCGGTGTCTGGGGGGTGGTCACCACCTGGCCCACCCTGCCCGGCAGGGTCGCGGGGACCTTGGTCTCCGGCCGCCCTTCTCCCCCGGCGGGACGCTGAACACATGGAGGCCCGGACGTCCGACCCACGCGAGGAACCACCTGCCACCGCACCCGAGATGAACGTGGCATCGTCGGCTCTGCTTGGCGACGTCGAGCGGCTGAATGGGGCATCGTCGACCCTTCAAGGCGACGTCGACCGACTCCTGGAGCACTGGCTGGCCGTCGGCGTGGTCACGGCCGAGCAGGCGGCCCGGATGCGTGCAGACCTTCCCGGCGCCCCACCGACAGCAGCCACGCCTGTCGCCACCCCGCCGGCATCAACGCCATCGCAACCGGCACCCGGTCCGGCTCCGCTGGTCGCGCCGCCGGTTCCGCACGCGTCGCTGGTCACGGAGGCGCTGGGCTACCTCGGCGGCGTCATCATCCTCGTGGCCAGCATCCTGGTCACGGCCCGGTTCTGGACCGACCTCGGCACGCCCGCACGGCTGTCCCTCGTAGGCGCAGCGGCAGCCCTGCTCCTGGTCGGCGGTGCGCTGGTGCCACAGCGGCTCGGCGATCCCGGGCACCGGTTGCGGGCGGTGCTCTGGCTGGCGGCCACCGGGGCCGTCGCGGGCTTCCTCGGCCTGTTGGGCTCCGCGTCGCTCAGCCTGCAGGACAGTGACCTCGCGCTCTTCATCACCGGCCCGAGCGCCGTGGTGGCCGGGCTGCTGTGGTGGGCGCACCACCACCCCCTCCAGCACGTCGCGACGCTGGTCGCCGTCCTGGGCACGGTCGCCTCGTCGGCGTCCTACCTGTCCACCCGGGACGCCGGCGCAATCGGCCTGGCTGTCTGGGGCACCGGCGTGGTGTGGGCGCTGCTGGCCTGGGGCGGCCTCCTCGCGTGGGCCGGGCGGCCGTCGAGCGCGAACCTCGGCGTCGTGCTCGGCTCGGCCGGGGCGATCTTCGGAGCCATGGCGACCATGCCGACCCGGTGGGGCATCGTCCTGGCGCTCACCACGGTGGCAGCTGTCGTGGTTGCCGCCGTCGTCGCGCGGAGCCTCGTCCTGCTGGCCGTCGGGAGCGTCGCCGCGCTGCAGGTCCTGCCGGCCACCATGGTGGAGTGGTTCGGCGGCACCCTCGGCGCCTCGTTGGGGCTGCTGCTGGTGGGCGTCCTCCTCGTGGCCGCCGCCATCGTCACGGCCCGGCGTCGTCGGCAGCGGCCACCCGGTGAGCCGGCAGCTTCTCGGGGACCCCGGCTGCCCTGGCCGGACCGCACGGTTGCCATGGTTGCGGCGGCAGTGGTCGCGGTGAGCACCAGTGCAGCCGTCCTGACCCTGGGCTGACCGTCCTGCCGTGCCAGGTCGGCCGGGAGGACGAACCGCCGGTGTTCCGACCCGTCCACCGCGCCTGGCGAGTCGAGCCCGCCCACGCCAGCCTCGCTCGTCCCCATCGGTTGGCGAAGTCGTTCGAGAGCATCCACCTTCGGGGACCGGATCGCCGCGGGTCGCCTGCATCGCCACCAGGGTGCTCCACCTGTCGCGTGCAGGTACTCGGGTGCTCACGGTGCTAGGTCGAGCCGAGCTGGTCCTTGAGCCATACCTCGATGTCGTCGCGCGCGGCACGCGCCATCGAGGTTGCGTGACCTGTGAATCCATGAGGCGAGTCGGGGTAGATCCGGACATCGACGTCGACGCCGGCTGCGATCAGCCGCGCGGCCATGGCCAGGTTGTCCTGAAGCAGGATGTCTGCATCTCCGACGACCATCAGGACCGGGGGAAGGCCGGTGAGGTCAGCGTAGATCGGGGAGAGGTCCGGATGCGTGCGGTCGGAGGCCGCCCCGGCGTACGCGGCGAGGAAGTACTCGTCGGCGATCAGGCGGCCTGCCGGCGTCTGTGTGCTGAGGTCGTACGTGCCGAACTGCAGCACGGCGGCGTCGACGGCGGAGACCCCTCGATCGCGCAGTCGGAGAAGCGTGGTGATCGCCAGCGTTGCGCCGGCCGAGAAGCCGACGATGCCGATGTTGGTCGCGCCAAAGCGGTCCCCTGCGTTCTCAGCGAGCCAGAGCGCCGCGGTTTCGCAGTCGTCGGGTGCCGCTGGCCACGGGTGTTCAGGGGCCAGTCGGTAGTCCACGCTTGCGACGACGACGCCGAGGTCGTCGGCGAGCTGGCGGTTGCGGACGTCGCTGCCGGCGGCCGACCCCAGGTAGAAGCCGCCGCCGTGGATCTCGAGGAGGACCCCAGCCACTGGCCGGTCCGCAGGGGCGTGAATCCGCAACGGAACGCTGCGGCGACCGGCGCTGACGAGCTCCTCGACGGCCGGAGGGTGTGCAGCGGCGGGCACGGCGAGACCGGCCCGGACGGCACAGAGGTCCTCCCAGCTGCTCGGGCCACGCCCAGCCGGGCGGTTCGCGTAGAAGGCGCGGGACCCCTCGACGAGGGGTAGTAGGCGCGGATCGATCAGGTGCCTGAGTCCGAGTTTCATCGGGACGCACACTACGAGCGGGGCCCGCTAGCCGGGTCTGCCACTCCCTTCGGCCGCCAGGTCTTTCGATCTCGTCCTCGGGAAGCAGGTGAGCGGCCGGATACCCGGCACGGGACACGAGCCTGGGCACGCCGCTGGCCCGACGGTCGGGGGGCCGGGTGCGGGGCGGGGGCCTCAGGTGTGCCAGGTGACCCCGGTGGCGGTGACCGTCGCGGTCCAGCCGCGCTGGTGCACGATCGTGTGGTGCCGCCCGCACAGCAGCGCGGCGTTGCCGACGTCGGTCGGGCCGCCCTTGGGCCCAGTGGAGGACGTGGTGCCCGTCGCACCACCACGGCGGGGCGCCACAGCCCGGGATGGTGCAGCCCTGGTCCCGGAACCACAGCGCCGCCAGCTGGCCCGGGGAGAAGAGCCGGCGCTTCCGGCCCAGCTCCAGCACCTCACCCTGACCACCCAGGACCACCGGGACGACCGCGGCGTCGCAGGCGATCCGGCGCACCGTCTCCGGCGCGAGCAGCGTCCCGGTGCCCAGCACCGACCCGGACCCACACGCGTCCCGCAACGACTCGAAGTCCATCGTCACGAACAGCTGCGCCTTGGTCTGCACCGGCGCCTCACCCCCGGCCGCCGCCGAGCGCCGGCAGGCCTCGACCAGGGCGTCCCCGCGCCGCTGGTCGCTGCTCCGCAGGTCGCTGACGCCGTCGACCGGGTTCGGCGCGGACAGCGGCCCGATCGCCGCCTCCAACACGCTCGCCC
>DASSPC010000124.1:0-3925 GCA_035699865.1 Oryzihumus sp.
GACCGGCAGCTCGACGCCGGCCATGAGCACCATGGTCTCCAGGCGGGAGAGGCTGTCTCTGGGGCTGTTGGCGTGGACGGTGGTGATGGAGCCGTCGTGGCCGGTGTTCATCGCCTGGAGCATGTCCAGGGCGGCGCCGTCGCGGACCTCGCCGACGACGATGCGGTCGGGCCGCATGCGGAGGGCGTTCTTGACCAGCTCGCGGATCGGGATCGAGCCGCGACCCTCGATGTTGGAGGGGCGGGACTCCAGTCGCAGCACGTGGTCCTGGTGCAGCTGCAGCTCGGCCGCGTCCTCGATGGTGATGATCCGCTCGTCCTCCGGGATGAAGCTGGAGATCACGTTGAGCAGCGTCGTCTTGCCCGAGCCGGTGCCGCCGCTGATGACGATGTTGCGCCGGCCGCGGACGCACGCCTCGAGGAAGTCGCGCACCTGCGGGGTGAACGTCCCGAAGGCGATGAGGTCGCGATCGGTGAACGGGTCCGCCGAGAACTTGCGGATGGTCAGCAGGCTGCCGTCCAGGGCGATCGGCGGGATCACCGCGTTGACGCGGGACCCGTCAGCCAGGCGGGCGTCGACCATGGGGCTGGACTCGTCCACGCGGCGCCCGACCCGGCCGACGATCTTGTCGATGGTCCGGCGCAGGTGCGCGTCGCTGGTGAACGTGGCCTCCACCGGATAGATCCGGCCGGCCCGCTCGACATAGATGCTGTCCGGGCCGTTGACCATGATCTCGGTGATCTCGCCGTCGCGGAGCAACGGCTCCAGCGGCCCGTGGCCGAGGATCTCGTCGGTGACCTCCTGGGCGATCCGGGTGCGGTCGGCCGCCGACAGCGGCGTCTGCTCGGCGTCCAGGACGGTCTGCAGGGTGTGGCGCACCCGCTGCTCGAGGTCGGAGTGCTCCAGGTGCGGGTCGTAGAGCTGCGGGCCCAGCGACTCCAGCAGCGCCTGGTGGACGCTGGCCTTCACGCCGGCCCAGGGGTCCCTGGAGCGGTGCTTGGCGAGCGGGAGCGCGGTGACCGCCTCGTGGCCGGGCTGGTTCCCCGGACCGCGGCGGACGTTGTCCAGTCGATCAGCCAGGCTCATCGCTTGCCTCCTCGGTGCAGGAACCGCATCTCACGACGTGTGCGCGGCGGGTTGGGTGGAGCCTCTCCGGCCCCGGCGGACCGCGACCCCGTGGTGGCCATCTCCGGCTCGCGGTTGACGAGCGGCCGGATGTGCCGGTCCACCAGCGTGCGGATCGCGACGCTGACCGGGTGCTTGGGCTCGTTGAGGACGATCGGGACGCCGCGGTTGACCGACGCCGGCACGCTGTGGCTGCTCGGCACGCTCACCGCGATCGGCTGCTTGATGGTCCGGACCACGTCGTCGTGGGTGAGCCCGACCTTGGCGTCGGAGCGGTTGAGCACCACCACCCGCGAGTCTCGGGGGTTGCCCAGCAGGTCGAGCGTGTCGAGGGTGACGCGCAGGTTCTTCAGCGCCGGGATGTCCAGTGTGGCGATGAGCACCAGCAGGTCGCTGGCGTCGAAGCCGACGAGGACGTGCTCGGTGAACGCCGGCGGCGTGTCGATGAGCACGACGTCGTACATCCGGCGGGCGACCCGGATCACCTCGCTGACGGTGGCACCGGAGATCCGGTCCACGTCACCGGGCTCGCTGGGGGCGCACAGGGCGTCCAGGCCGCTCTCGTGCCGGGTGACGACGGAGGCCAGGCCCTGCTCGTCCAGCGCGCCGGACATCGCCACCACGTCGCTCATCGAGCGCTCGTGCAACAGCTGGAGGCTGATCGCCACGTCGCCGAAGCCCAGGTCGAGGTCGACCAGCAGCACCCGGACCCCGGTGGAAGCCAGGTAGGCGCCCAGGTTGGTCGAGAACGTCGTCTTGCCGACCCCGCCCTTGGCGGAGAAGACCGTGACCACCCGTCCCTCGTGCACCGGGCCGCCGCTGGCGCCGCGAAGGCGTTGTGACAGCTCGATGTTGCGCCGGCAGGTGTCGGCCAGAGCGTTCTGGTCGTCGGCGGGGATGACCTCACGGACCCCGGAGCGGAGAGCCTGCCCCATGACCGTGACGTCGAGACGCCGGCGGAGCATGATCACCCCGACCTCGGGGCGGTCGACCCGGATCTGCTGCGCGAGGTCGCAGACCGCCTGCAGGTCCACCTCGGGGCCGACCACCACGAGCAGCTCCTGCGGTGCGGCGGCCAGGGCACGCAGCACCAGGGGGGCGGTGTCGAGGCGTTCGACGTGGCCGAGCGCGTATCGGTAGGTGTCAGGACTGTTGGGGTCCTGGTCCCAGAGGAGCGTCATGGTGGGTCCTCGTCACTTGGCGAAGAGCGTGGTGTCGGTGACGGCCTTGGTGCCCTGCACCTTGGCGTCGGTGCCGCGCAGGCCGAGGTAGAGCTGGCCGGTCTGGATGCCGTGGACGAGCTTGACGGCGGTGTCGGGGGGCAGCGCCACCGTGACCAGGGCCGTGGGCGTGCCCGACTGCTGGGCCTGGCTCTGCTGGCCCTGCACCGGCGTCAGGGACGAGGAGCCCATCGCGATGACGAGCACGTCGTCGAGCAGCACCTGGGTCTGCTTCGCGCCGCCGCTGCCGCCGCTGCCGCCAGCCGAGCTGTAGGTGTCGTAGATGACGATGTGCGACCCGGGGGTCACGAACGTCCCGACGCGTGCGGGGTCCGACAGCTGCACGGCGACGGCGACCTGGCCGTCCGGCACCTGCAAGGCCTTCTGGCCGAGCGGCGTGGTGCCGAACCGACTCGACAGGACGAGCTCGCCGGGCGCAATGTCGTTGAGCGCCAACAGCTTTGACGTCTTGTCGTCGACGGCGGTGAGGGCACCGGCGGGGACGGCCTTGGCGGCCACCTGGGTGCGGGCCATCAGCCCGTTGGCGACGGCGTCACCCGCGGTGGTGCCGGCTGGCACGACCTGCTGGGCGACGAAGACGTCGACCGGTTTCTGGCCGGCCACGGCGCGGGAGTCCGCGCCCTTGGCGTAGAGGAGCACCGCCACCACGCCGACCAGTGCGACCACGACTGCGGCGAGCACCGCAAGAACTCGACGACCCATGACTATCTCCTTCTAACCCGCGACTTGGACGGCGTAGGCCCCGAAAGACGGGGATCCCGGAGGGGTGGGGGGTGAGATCTGGCTGGCGTCCACCAGTCCCTGGAGGAACCAGCCGGAGAGGCACCTGTCCGAGCCCGAGCACGGGACGGTGCCGGTGGCGGTGCGGGCCATCTGGTCGCTGCCGCTGGTCTTGTAACCGCTGAGGAAGAACTTGGCGAAGCCCTGGATGTGGTACCACGTGTTGCTACCGGCACCTGAGGCGCAGTCCATGGCTGCTGTCGGAGCGCCGCTCGGGACCGACCCTGACTGGAGCACGCAGTCGAAGACGGGTAGGTAGATGATCTTGTTGAAGAACTGGCTCATGTCGCACGGGGAGTTGTTCCCGGTATCGACCTGGACCCAGCCACCCGTGGTGACCACCGCGTGACAGCTGTTGGCCGTCAGGTAACCGAATCCGCCGGCCGTGTCGTGCCCGTTCCAGGTCGGGCACTCATAGGCAGGGTGTGGCCCGGGGTTCTGGAGGTCGATGATGATCTCGTTTCCCGGGACGGGAGGACTTTGGGCGGCTGCAGGCCAGGCAGGCTGGCTGGCTCCGCCGTAGCCCGGAGCAGGACCCACCGGGTTGGGGGCATAGACGCCAGGGTTGCCGGGAGCCGGCGTGGTCGTATAGCCGGTCGCCTTCTGCCACTCGCAATAGGAGAAGGTGACCGGGACGGCGGAGTATCCCGGGTTACCCCAGGCCGCTCGGGCACAGGCCCGCACGGCCTCCCCGCTGTACCCGCTCCCCCCGGCCAGCGTCTGGGCCAAGTAGGGAGGCAGGATGCTCGACCCGCCGGACGTCAGCGTCTTCGTCCGGA
>DASSPC010000125.1:0-14906 GCA_035699865.1 Oryzihumus sp.
GCGAGCATGGTGGCGCGGCACCGCAGCGCGGACCGCGTGAGGACGCGCTCGTCATACCGGCCGGCGAAGGTGAGCGACCGGACCGGCGCGGTCGCCTCGGTGGCACCCCACCGCGGCGTCGAGTAGCCGCCGAGGACCAGCCCCTCCACGACGGCTGCGGCGGCACCCACCCCGGCACCGGAGCCAAGCGTGGTGACGAGGTGCGAGCGGGCCTTGACCGCGCGGCCAACGGCGGCGCCGGCGGCACGCAGGTCCTGGGGCGTGCCCGCCCCCGTGCCGACCAACAGGAGGGTGCGCACCCCTCGCTCGCCGGGCACGAGCGGGATGGTGGTGAGGCCGCCGGCCTTCGTCGACGGCTCCCAGGCAGCAGTCAGCGCCGCGGGGTCCTGACCCAGCGCCGACAGCGCCGCAGCCACCGGGCCGGCCGTGGGCAGGGGGGCGTCCGGGCCGACCGGCAGTGCCAGCACCAGGTCGGGGTCGTCGACGTCGACCAGCACGTCGGTCAACGCCCCGGGGCGCACGTCGATCCGGGGCAGGGCGGGTGTCAGCAGGTCCGGCACGGCCGCGAGCCTACCCAGTGCCCCGGCCGGGGTCTGCGGGCGTGACGAAACCCCCGCCCGGTGGCACCGGACGGGGGTTCCTCAGTCAGTGATCGGCCTCAGCCGACACCCTCGCAGCCCTTGATGGCCTCACCGAGGGCCGCGGCCTCGTCAGGGGTCATCTCGACAACCAGGCGACCGCCACCCTCGAGGGGCATGCGAAGCACGATGCCGCGCCCCTCCTTGGTGACCTCGAGCGGGCCGTCTCCGGTCCTCGGCTTCATCGCCGCCATGGGTGAACCCCTTCCTCGGGTTGCGTGAAATCCTCTTGTGCGCCTCGTCCACGCCGGGGCTTCCCCCACGAATGCACACACTCTTGTGACCATTATCGCGTCAAGGTCCCGCAAGGCGAAATCCGTTTGGGACAGACTGTGCCGCGTGCATGCCCGTTCCGCGCTGTTCGACCTCTACGGCGACCACCTGCGCGACCGCGACGGCTGGGCGCCGATCGCCGGGATCGTGCGCCTGCTCGGCGCCGTCGACGTGGCCCCGCCGGCGGTCCGCACCGCCGTATCGCGCATGGTGCGCGAGGGATGGCTCGAGCCGGTCGAGCGGCAGGGACAACGCGGGTATGCCGCGACGCCCCGGGCGCGGGCGCGCCTCGCCGAGGCGCACGCCCGGATCTACCGCACCCGTGACGAGTCCTGGGACGGCTGCTGGCACGTCGTCGTCGTCGACCACGCCAGCGAGCGCGCCCGCCGCGGCCGGGTGACGGCGGCGCTGGGCTACCTGGGCTACGCCCGGATGGCCCCGGACACGTGGATCGCCCCGCGGGAGAACGCCGAGCTGGCCGGGACGCTGGCCGCCGAGCACCTGCAGGCGAGGGCGTTCAGCGCGCGCTACGCCGCCGAGGGGGCCGAGCTCGCGGCCTCCCTGTGGGACCTGCAGGGTCTGGCCGCGGCATACCGCGAGTTCGTCGCCGCAGCCCGCACCGTGCAGGCTGACCGGCCCGCCGACCAGGGCCCGGAGGCGGCCTTCGCCGCCCGGACGCTGCTGGTCCACGAGTGGCGCAAGTTCCTGTTCCGGGACCCCGGCCTGCCGGCGCAGGTGCTGCCGGCCGACTGGCCGGGACACGAGGCAGCCGTGTTGTTCGACACAACCGCCAGCGCGCTACTCCCGCTGGCCCGCGAATTCGTGGACAGTTGCCTCGCACCCGACCCCAAGCCGAGGAGCTGACCCGCACCATGTCCGAGACCCCGTCGACCGCCGCACCGCACCCGGACTCGGACGCCCCGGTGCTGCTGGACGTCTCGGACGGTGTCGCCACCGTCACCCTCAACCGCGCGGGCGCGATGAACGCGCTGGACATCGCCACCAAGGACCTCCTGCTCGCGACCCTGCAGCGGGTCGCCGACGACCCCGAGGTGCGCTGCGTCGTCCTGACCGGCACCGGCCGGGCCTTCTGCGTGGGTCAGGACCTGCGCGAGCACATCTCCCTGCTGCAGTCGCAGGACGCGGCGCTGTGGGAGACCGTGCCCCGGCACTACAACCCGATCACCGAGCTCATCGCGACGATGAACAAGCCGGTCATCGCCGCGATCAACGGGGTGGCGGCCGGCGCGGGCGCGGCGTTCGCGTTCGCGGCCGACCTGCGCGTCATCGTCGACAGCGGCGGCTTCAACCTCGCCTTCGCCGGGATCGCCCTGTCCTGCGACTCCGGGTCCTCGTGGTCCCTGCCGCGCCTGGTCGGGACGGCCAGGGCCAAGGAGCTGCTCCTGCTCCCCCGGACCGTGCCGGCCGGCGAGGCGCTGCAGCTCGGGCTGGTGACCAAGGTCGTCGGCGCCGAGGAGCTGCCCGGCGTGGTGGCCGAGCTGGCCCGCACCCTGGCCGACGGGCCGACCCTGGCCTACGGCTCGATCCGGCGCGCCGTGGCCTACTCCGCCGGGCACGACCTGACCTCCTCGCTGGCGCACGAGAGCGAGCTGATGACGCTGACGGGGCAGAGCGAGGACCACCAGGCGGCGGTGGCGGCGTTCCTCGCCAAGGAGAAGCCGGTCTTCCACGGCCGCTGAGGGCCACCCCCTCCCACGACCGGACACGCGAAATCCGTCGTTTCGAGGCCCTGACGGGCCCGAAACGACGGATTCGCGGTGTTCGGTGGGAGAAGTAGCGGCGGCTCAGGGCGGGGTGTCGGCCCACGGGGTGTAGGTCAGCAGGGTCACCGTCCACACCACCACCCCCAGGAGCAGCGCGAGGGTCACCAGGCCCAGGCGCCGGGGCCAGGTGTCGAGCACGTGGCCCCCGTCGGCGCCGCGCACGGTCATGCTCACCACGATCGCGGCGAGCGGGAAGTCCAGGATCAGGAAGCGCCACATGCTCGTGATCGGACGCACCACGGCGAGCAGGTACAACGGGTAGACCACGGCCCACGCGCGCACCTCCGGCGCCAGCCACCGGCCGTGGCGGCCCAGGACCAGCGACAGGTACGACGCGACGATGCCGATGAGCAGGAGCACGCCCACGATGCCCATGTGGTCCCACGCCCACGTCATCCAGGCGACGAACGGGCCCTTGTCGGGGCGCTGGCCCCACGCCGCCTGCACCTCGAAGAACGCGCTCATCCGCCCGGTGGCCACCCCGACGACGAGCGGCCAGGCCAGCGCCGACACGGCGGTGGAGGCCAGCAGCACGGCGGCGCTGACCCGCTGCCCGGGCAGGAACGTCCGGCCCTCACGACGCCACCGCAGGAACAGGTGCAGCGCCACCACCAGGCCGACCGGAGGTGCCACCGCCCGGGTGAAGCCCAGCGCCAGCACCGCCACGGACGCCCAGAGGTAGCGGCGGCGCAACAGCAGGAAGAAGAAGGCCAGCAGCAGCGCCACGGCCAGCGCCTCGGTGTAGGCCACCTGCAGCACGGCCGTGGCCGGGTACAGGCACCACAGCATCGTCGCCAGCAGGGCCATCCGCCGGGCCAGGACCGTGGTCGCACCGTCCTGCAGCACGTGCCACATGAGGACCACTGCCACCGCGCCGGCGGCGAGGTTGACGACCAGCGCGGCCCCGGTGAACGGGATCCCCACCGCGGTGAGCAGCCGCACCAGCAGCGGGAACCCCGGGTAGAACGCCCACGCGCTGAAGGTCACCTGACCGCTGAACGCGTCCAGCGGCAGCGGCAGCGGGTAGCCGTGGGCGACCACCTCGCGGTACCACGAGCCGTCCCAGATGGGCACCATGTCGAGGTAGCCCGGGTGCGAGGAGTGCACGCCCGCGGGCTCCTGGACCCACATCGCGGTGGCCTGGACGACGAGGGCCGTGACGACCCGGCTGACGGCCCAGGCCCACAGCAGCACCACCCACGTCGGCTTCGAGAGGAGCCGGTCCCGCAGTGCCCGGATCACGGGGGGAAGTCCGTCGGAGGCACGAACCGCAGCAGCTCCCAGACCCACCACACCTCACCGGCCAGGCCGAGGACGACGAGTACACCGGCGCGCCAGGGCAGCAGGCGCTCCCGGCGGTCGGTCCAGCCCCCACCCACCGCGACGACGGCCAGCGGGAACATCGGCAGCAGGTAGCGGTAGATGCTCGTCCACGGGTCGAGGACCAGCACCAGGTAGGCGGCGTAGGACAGCGTCCACACCCGCAGCTCCGGGCCCAGCGCGCGGGCCCAGGGCCCCAGCATCATCGCCAGCAGGAGCACCCCGATGACCGCCAGCCAGATCGGGCCCCAGGTGTCGCCGGCGAGGTAGTGCGCCATGTCCCACCACGGCTTCACCGGGACGATCTCGCCCCCGGAGCGCCAGGTCGCCATGGTGTCGGTGTAGGCCGTGGGGTCGCCGGTGGCCCAGCCGGCGATGGCCGGCCACATCAGGCCCGACACCCCGCAGCCGGCGAGTGCGGACAGCGCAGCGGCAGCCTCCCGGAGCCGGACGGGCTCTTCGGCGCGACGGCGCCAGCGCAGCCACACCGCCACGAGCGTGACCACGGCCAGCGGCGCGGCGATGGGCCGGGTCAGCCCGATGGCCAGGGCCAGGGAGGTCGCGGTCAGCCAGCGCTCCCGGCCGATGGCGAGCAGGTAGCCGCACAGCAGCAGCATCGCCAGGCTCTCGGTGTAGGCCAGCTGCAGGACGGGCGCGGACAGGAAGGCGGCGAACACCGCCACGCCGGCGATGGCCGCACGGCGGCCGACGCGGTCGCGCAGCAGGACGCCCATGAGCCCGGCCGCCCCGGTGCCGCACACGAGGGACAGGGTCGAGGCGACCACCGGGAAGCCCAGTCCGGTCACCCACATCAGGCACCGGGCGATCATCGGGAAGGCGGGGTAGAACGCCCAGTCGTTCTGCTGGATGACGCCGTTGATGACCGGCAGCCGGTCGGGGTAGCCGACCTCGGCGATGTGCCGGTACCAGCTGCCGTCCCAGAGCACGGTCATCGAGAAGTAGTCGGGATGCGGCCCGGTCCAGCTCACCGGCGCCTGGTAGTGCGCGACGACGGCGATGAGCACCGTCGAGAACAGGCGGCACAGCAGGTAGACCCCGATGACGACGGCGAGGAAGGGGCGCTGGCGGAGGCGCCTCATGCGCCGCCCCGGTGGCAGCCGCGGACGTGGTCGTCGACCAGCCCGCAGGCCTGCATCGCGGCATACATCGTCGTGGGCCCGACGAAGACGAAGCCGTGGCGCTTCAGCGCCTTGGCGAGCGCTACCGACTCCGGCGACGTGGCCGGCACCTCGGCCATCGTCCGCGGCCGCTGGTGGCGTTCGGGGGCGTGCGACCAGACCAGCTCGTCGAGGCCGCCCCGGTCGCGCAGGGCCACCACGGCCCGGGCGTTGGTGAGCGCGGCGTTGACCTTGAGCCGGTTGCGCACGATGCCCGTGTCGGCCATGAGCCGGGCGACGTCGGCGTCCCCGAACCCGGCGACCGCCTCGGCGTCGAACCCGGCGAACGCGGCCCGGAACGCCTCGCGCTTGCGCAGGATCGTCAGCCAGGACAGCCCGGACTGGAACGCCTCGAGGGTGAGCCGCTCGAACAGGGCGGTCTCGCCGTGAACCGGCACGCCCCACTCGGTGTCGTGGTATGCCGTGTAGTCGGGAGTGCTCCCGGCCCAGCCGCAGCGGGGCAGGCCGTCCGCGCCGACGACGGCGCCGTCACCGCCCACCGCCGGCCTCCTTCTCTGCGCGGGCGACCATGGCGTCGACGGCCCGGCCGAACATCGCGCGGTTGACGCGGTCCGCCACCGGGGCCAGCAGCCGGCCGACCGGCCGGGGGCGCACCGTGATGTCCTCGACCCAGCGCAGTGAAGCCCCGTCGGGGCCGGGCGAGACGGTGACCGCGGCCCAGCCGGCGAGGACCCGCCCGGTCTTGCGCACCCGGAACTCCCCCGCCGCGGCGTCCGTCGGCGGCTCCCAGTGGGTGACCACCATCGAGTCGGTGAAGGACAGGGGGCCGACGCCGGAGTCGCCGGCGAAGCCGAAGCCCACCCGGGTCGGCCCGTCGTCGAGGCGCATCCGGGTGAGCGGCATCCAGTCGGCGTAGCCCGCCCAGTCGGTCACCACCCGCCACAGCGTGGCCGGGTCGGCGTGCACCGACCGCGTGATCTCGAACGTTCCCATGCCCTGCCTGTGTCTGCTCGCGGTTGGTGGTCAGCCCTCGGTCGCCGCGCGGGCGGCTCGCAACGCAGCCAGCTCCTCGTCCCGCGCCGCGAGCTCGTCGGCGAGCCGGTCGAGCACGGCGTCGACCTGGTCCATACGGTAACCGCGCAGCCCGAGGTCGAAGCGCAGCCCCGTGATGTCCCCGGCCGCCACGCGGCCCGGCGCCAGCCCTTCGAACGGTGAGGTGGACACCGGGTCGGCCATCACGCCGCCGATCCGGCCGGTCACCACGGCCGCGGTCAACCCGATGAGGAGGACCACCACGAGCAGAAAGAACACGATCACGGGATGATCGTGCCATGCCCCACCATGTGCCCCCCGGTCGTGACCTGCGTCTGCGTGGCCGCGTCTTCGCCCCGGGCGAGACCGGACTGATGGCGATCATCAACCGCACCCCCGACTCCTTCTACGACCAGGGCATGTTCCTCGACGACGACGTGGCCCTGGACGCGGTCGACCGGGCGGTCCACGACGGGGCCGACGCCGTCGACCTCGGCGGGGTGCGGGCCGGGCCGGGGCCCGAGGTGAGCGCCGCCGAGGAGGAGCGCCGGGTCGTGCCGTTCCTGCGCGCGGTCCGCGAGCGCTACCCGGACCTGATCATCAGCGTGGACACGTGGCGGGCCTCGGTCGCCGACGCCTCGTGCGCGGCGGGCGCGGACATCGTCAACGACGCGTGGGCCGGGCACGACCCGGAGCTGACCTCGGTTGCGGCGCGGTGGGGCGCGGCATACATCTGCGCGCACACCGGCGGCCACCCGCCGCGGACCGACCCGCACCGGGTGCGCTACCACGACGTGCTCGGGCAGGCCGTGGCCGACCTGCTCGACCAGGCCGAGCGGGCCGTGCAGGCCGGCGTGCGCGAGGACGGCCTGCTCATCGACGCCGCGCAGGACTTCGGCAAGAACTCCTACCACTCGCTGCGGCTCACCGGCGGCGTGGCGACCCTCGTGGAGACCGGCTGGCCGGTCCTGCTGGCGGTGTCCAACAAGAAGTTCATCGCCGAGACGCTGGGGCTGGACGGCAAGAAGTCCGACCGGGTGACCGGGACGTTGACGACGACGGCCGTCGCGGCCTGGGAGGGCGTGCGGCTCGTGCGCGCGCACGACGTCGCGGCGACCCGGCAGGTGCTGGACATGGTGGCCGGGCTGCGCTCGGGGGTGCCGGCGCTGGCCCGGCGGGCCCTGGCCTGATGCGCGCATGACCTGACCCGCGCCGGCCTGGCCGTCGCCGCGGCGCGGTCAGGCGGTGCGGTCGTCCTCGACGACGTGCTGGTCGACCAGGGTGCCGGTGAGCATGCGGACCAGCTCGGGCACGTCCTCCTCGGCCAGGCGCAGCGTGGCCCGGCAGATCTCGTCCTGCCAGATCGAGAGCACCACGCGACCGGCGTCCGGGTGGGAGGAGATCCGCAGCCGGCGCCCGGCGGCGTCACGCCCGGCGATGGTGCTGCCGCGGCGCGGCAGCGGGGAGACCATGGTCACGTGCTCACTATGCGGGACAGGTGAGCGGGCGCGCTACTGCTTCCGGTGGATGCGCTACTCGGGGCGCTGCGGGACGTGGCCGTTCTCGGCGCGCAGGATGATGTCGACCGCCTCGTCGGCGTCGTCGGTCAGGTGCAGCAGGTCGATGTCCTTGAGCGTGATCGTGCCCGCGGCACCGGCGGTGCCCCGCAGCCAGTCCAGCAGGCCGCCCCAGTAGTCCCGGCCCATGAGCACCAGCGGGAACGAGGTCACCTTGCGGGTCTGCACCAGGGTGAGCGCCTCGAACAGCTCGTCGAGGGTGCCGAACCCGCCGGGCAGGACGATGAACCCCTGCGCGTACTTGACGAACATCGTCTTGCGGGCGAAGAAGTAGCGGAAGTTGACCCCGAGATCGACGTAGCGGTTGAGCCCCTGCTCGAAGGGCAGCTCGATGCCCAGCCCCACGCTGGTGCCGCCGGCCTCCAGGGCGCCCTTGTTGGCCGCCTCCATGGCGCCGGGGCCGCCACCGGTGATGACCGCGTAACCCGCCTCGACCAGCGTGCGGCCCACCTCCACCCCGAGGGCGTATGCCGGGTCGTCGGGCCGGGTGCGCGCCGAACCGAAGACGCTCACGGCCGGGCCGAGCTCGGCCAGGGCGCCGAAGCCCTCGACGAACTCGCTCTGGATGCGCATGACCCGCCACGGGTCCGCGTGCAGCCAGTCGACGGGTCCACGGCTGTCCAGCAGGCGCTGGTCGGTCGTGGTCGGCGGGACCTGGCTGCCCCGGAGGGTGACCGGACCGGTGTGGTACTCGAGGTTCTCGCTCACGCGCTCAACCTACGGGAGGCGCTCACGCCAGCCAGCGCAGCAGGGCCGCCTCGGCGTCGACCAGCTGCTGCACCGGCACCCGCTCGTCGTCGTGGTGGGCGAGGTTGGGGTCGCCCGGGCCGAAGTTGACCGCGGGGATGTCGAGGGCGGAGAACCGCGCCACGTCGGTCCAGCCCTCCTTGGCGGTCACCGGCACGGCGAGGGCGTCGACGAAGGCCTTGGCGGCCGGCAGCTGCAGCCCGGGGCGCGCGCCGTCGGCGGCGTCGGTGAGCCGCACGTCGTACCCCTCGAACAGCTCGCGCAGGTGCTCCTCGGCCTCGGCGCTGGTCATGCTCGGCGCGAAGCGGTAGTTGACGACCACCACGCACTCGTCGGGGATGACGTTGCCGGCGATGCCGCCGCGGATACCGACCGCGTTGAGCGCCTCGTGGTACTCCAGCCCGTCCACCCCGACGGTCTGCGCCTCGTACGCCGTCAGCCGGCCGAGGATGGCGTGCGCCTCGTGGATGGCGTTGACGCCGTTCCACGGCCGGGCCGAGTGGGCGGCCTTGCCCCGGGCGGTCACCTCGACCCGGATGGTGCCCTTGCACCCGCCCTCGATCCCGCCGCCGGTGGGCTCGAGCAGCACCGCGAAGTCGGCCTCGAGCAGCTCGGGGCGGTTGCGGCCGACACGGGCCAGGCCGTTGCGCTCGCTCTCGACCTCCTCGCAGTCGTAGAAGACGAACGTGACGTCGCGGCTCGGCTCGGGTACGGCGGCGGCGATGCGCAGCTGCACCGCGACCCCGCCCTTCATGTCCACGGTCCCGCGCCCGACGAGCTCGTCCCCCTCACGGCGCGTGGGCAGGTTCGGCGGCGTGGTCAGCGGCACCGTGTCGAGGTGGCCGGCGAGGACGACCCGCTCCGGGCGGCCCAGGTCGGTGCGGGCGATGACCGTGTTGCCGTCGCGGGTGACGCTCAGGTGCGGCAGGGCGGCCAGCGCCTCCTCGACCGCGTCGGCGAGCACCTGTTCGTTGCCGCTCACCGACTCCAGGTCACACAGGGCGGCGGTGAGGCTGACGACGTCGGTGCTCAGGTCCAGGCGGCTCATGCCCGCAGCGTATCCGCCGGGTGGCCACCCCACCGGTGGCCTCTTCTAGGCTGTGCGCCATGACCGACACGCGCACCGCCTGGGGCTGGGGACTGGCCACCGTCACGAGCGAGGGAAAGGTGCTGGACACCTGGTTCCCGAGCCCGGCGCTGGGGGCTGCCGAGACCAACGATCCCTACGGCGCCCCGCCCGAGCTGGCCGCGCTGGCCAAGGAGGACCCCCGCCGTGGGGTGACCCTGCGTCTGGTGCACGTCGTCATCGACCTCGACGAGGCCCCGAAGGACGCCTCCGACGCCTACCTGCGCCTGCACCTGCTCTCCCACCGGCTGGTCCAGCCCAACACGATCAACCTCGACGGCATCTTCGGTGCCCTGTCCAACGTCGTGTGGACCAACTACGGCCCGTGCCCCGTCGAGGGCTTCGAGCGGACCCGCCTGCGGCTGCGTGAGCAGGGCCCGGTGCAGGTCTTCGGGGTCGACAAGTTCCCCCGGATGACCGACTACGTCGTCCCGGGCGGCGTGCGGATCGCCGACGCCGACCGCGTGCGCCTGGGCGCCCACCTGGCCGAGGGCACCACCGTCATGCACGAGGGCTTCTGCAACTTCAACGCCGGCACCCTGGGCACCTCCATGGTCGAGGGCCGGATCGTGCAGGGCGTGGTGGTCGGGGACGGCTCAGACGTGGGCGCCGGCGCCTCGATCATGGGCACCCTCTCCGGCGGCGGCACCGCGCGGGTCAGCATCGGCGAGCGCTGCCTGCTCGGCGCCAACGCCGGCATCGGGATCGCCCTGGGCGACGACTGCGTCGTCGAGGCCGGCCTCTACGTCACCGCCGGCACCAAGGTCACCCTCGAGGACGGCCGCGTGGTCAAGGCCCGGGAGCTCTCCGGAGCCCCCGGCCTGCTGTTCATCCGCAACTCGGTCACCGGCGCCGTCGAGGCCCGTTCCCGCACCGGCCAGGGCATCACGCTGAACAGCGCGCTGCACGCCAACACCTGAGGAGCTGACCCCACCGATGGTCACCGTGCGACCACACCGTCGTCGCCGCCGCTGGATCGGTCGCAGCATCCTCCTGGTGCTGGTGGTGGCCGTCGGCTTCGGCGGCTACCTCGGCGTGCAGGGCCTCGTGAAGAACTTCGGCGGCCCGAGCTGCCGGGCGGTGGCCTCCGGGCAGGAGGTGACGTTCACCCCCGAGCAGATGGCCAACGCGGCGACCATCACCGCAGTGGCGGTGCGCCGGGGCCTGCCGGCACGCGCCGCGACGATCGCCCTGGCCACCGCCATCCAGGAGTCAAAGCTGCGCAACATCCGCTTCGGTGACCGGGACTCGCTGGGGCTGTTCCAGCAGCGCCCCTCGCAGGGCTGGGGCACGGAGGAGCAGATCCTCGACCCGGTCTACGCCTCCAACCGGTTCTACGACGAGCTGGTGAAGGTGCCGGGCTACCAGGACATGGAGATCACCAAGGTCGCCCAGCGGGTGCAGAAGAGCGCCTTCCCCGAGGCCTACGCCGACCACGAACGGGAGGGACGCGTGCTGGCCTCCACCCTGGCGGGCCACTCCCCCGGCGGCCTCGGCTGCCGGCTCGACGCGGCGACGACGGCCCGGCCGGCCGCGACCGTGATGACCGCGCTGGCCCGGGAGTTCGCGGTCAGGCCCACGGCACAGGGCAGGCTCCTTTCCGTGCGCGCCACCTCGGCGCAGCAGGCGTGGGCGCTCGCCTCCTGGGCGGTCTCCCACGCCGAGGCCGACGGCTTCACCAGCGTCACTGCCGGTGACCGCACGTGGACCCGCGACCGCGACGCGCAGGCCTGGTCGTGGTCCCGGGCCCGCCAGCCCGCGCCGGCCACCACGGTCATCATCACCCGGCACTGAGCTGCACGCGGCCTTCAGGCTGCTCCCAGCCGCCTGCGGCACTCTGGTGGTGCTGTTCTGCCGGGTTGAAGGAGGCGCGTCGTGGGGTTGACCTCGGCGACCCTCCTGACGGTGCTCATCACGCTGACCGTCGCCGCTCCGCTGCTCCTCGTGTGGTCGTGGCGGCACCTGTCCGCGCCGTGGCGGGGCCCGGTCATGGTGGTCGGCATCCTGGCGGCACAGCTCCTGGCCGTGGCCACGGTGGGCGTGGGCGTCAACCGGGCGTACGGGTTCTACCCCACCTGGGGAAGCCTCGTGGGTCAGGTGACCACGGCTCCCCCCGCCCCGCTGCCGGCCGAGTCACACGGCGGGCGCACGGCCGCCGGCCTGTCGTTCCACCCCGCGTCGCTCCGGGGCGAACGGCTGCCCCACGGCGCAGCGGGCACCGTGCGCCACTTCCTCGTGACCGGCGCGTCCTCCCACGTCACCGGTCGGGTGGCCGTCTGGTTGCCTCCGGGCTACGACTCCCCGCGCTGGCGTCACCACGTGTTCCCCGTCGAGATGATGATGGCCGGCGCCTACTCCCACGTGGACCGCATGGTCCATGACCTGGCCATCAACTCGGTCTTCGGCCCGGAGGTGTCCTCGGGCGCGGTGCCGCCGTTCATCGCGGTCTTCCCCGAGGACAACGTCGCGTGGCCCCAGGACACCGAGTGCATCGACAACCCGCACGGCGTGAAGGCGTTCACCTGGCTGGCGCACGACGTGCCGGCGTGGGTGCGAGCCACCTTCCGGGTCAGCGCCTCGGCGCGCGCGTGGGACGCCTCGGGGTGGTCCCTCGGGGGGTACTGCGCGGTCAAGCTGCAGCTGCTGGACCCGCACCAGTTCGGCTCGGCGGTCGCCGTCGAGGGCTTCTTCACGCCCGAGCTGGACGGCACCACCGGCACCCTCGCCTCGGCCCTGCGGCGCGACCCGGCCCTGGCCCACGCCAGCTCACCGCTGTGGCTGGCCGAGCACCACCAGCTCCGGTCCGCGCACGTCCTCGTGGCGAGCTCCTCGACCGACCCCCAGTCCTTCGACGGCAGCCGGGCGTTCGTGGCGGCGGCCCGCAGCGCCGGGGTGCAGCTCTACCTCGTGCCCGAGCTGGGGCACACCGTGGACGCCTGGCGACTGATCCTGCCCCAGGTCCAGCGCTGGTCCAGCGTCTTCCTCACCGCGACCTGACCCGCGGACCGGCGCGGCCCCGCACGCAGGCGAGCACCCGGCATACCCCCGGACGCGCGAAGCCCCACCTCCCGCAGCGGGAGGTGGGGCTTCGTCCGTATGCCGTGTGGCCGGCTCAGCGCTCGGTCATCGCGACGTAGTCGCGCGTCGTCTCGCCGATGTAGAGCTGGCGCGGGCGGCCGATCTTGGTCTCGGGGTCCTCGATCATCTCGCGCCACTGGGCGATCCAGCCGGGCAGGCGGCCCAGCGCGAACAGCACGGTGAACATCCGGGTCGGGAAGCCCATGGCCTTGTAGATCAGGCCGGTGTAGAAGTCGACGTTGGGGTAGAGCTTGCGGGAGACGAAGTAGTCGTCCTCCAGCGCCACCTGCTCGAGCTTCATCGCGATGTCGAGCAGCTCGTCACGCTTGCCGAGCTTCTCGAGGATCTCGTCCGCGGTCTTCTTGATGATCGCCGCGCGCGGGTCGTAGTTCTTGTAGACGCGGTGCCCGAAGCCCATGAGCTTCACGCCGTCTTCCTTGTTCTTGACCTTGCGCACGAACTCGTCGACGTTGCCGCCGTTGTCGCGGATCTGCTCCAGCATCTCGAGCACGGCCTGGTTGGCACCGCCGTGCAGCGGGCCGAACAGGGCGTTGATGCCGGCCGACACCGAGGCGAAGAGGTTGGCGTGCGAGGAGCCGACGAGGCGCACCGTGGAGGTGGAGCAGTTCTGCTCGTGGTCGGCGTGCAGGATCAGCAGCTGGTCGAGCGCCTTGACCATGACCGGGTCGAGGTCGTAGGGCTCGGCCGGGAAGCCGAACGTCATCCGCAGGTAGTTCTCCACCAGCGACAGGGAGTTGTCGGGGTAGAGGAACGGCTGGCCGACCGACTTCTTGTAGGCGTAGGCGGCGATGGTCGGCAGCTTGGCCAGCAGGCGGACCGTGGAGATCTCGACCTGCTCGGGGTCGAACGGGTTGAGGCTGTCCTGGTAGAAGGTCGAGAGCGCCGAGACGGCCGAGGACAGCACCGGCATCGGGTGGGCGTCACGGGGGAAGCCCTCGAAGAAGCGCTTGAGGTCCTCGTGCAGCAGGGTGTGCCGGCGGATGCGGGAGGTGAAGTCCTCCAGCTCGGCCTCGGAGGGCAGGTGGCCGTAGATCAGCAGGAACGAGGTCTCGACGAAGGTCGACTTCTCGGCGAGCTGCTCGATCGGGTAGCCCCGGTAGCGCAGGATGCCGGCGTCACCGTCGATGTAGGTGATCGCCGACCGGCAGGAGGCCGTGTTGACGAACCCCGAGTCGAGGGTGACGTTGCCCGTCTCCTTCATCAGCTTGGAGATGTCGTAGGCGTCGTTGCCCTCGGTGGCCTGGACCAGTGGGAAGGCGAGCTCCTTGTCGCCCGCGCGGAGTACCGCCCCCGTTGCGTCCGTCGTCATGAAGTCCCGTCCTCCTCATCGCCCGGCCTCGTTGCCGGGGCACACAGTCGGCAACGACGGTACCCCAGCGGGCCTACCCGCGGGTAAACGGCCCCCGGCTCAGCCCAGGCGGGCGGTGGCCGCCTCGATACGCTCGTCGGTGGCGGTGAGCGCCACCCGCACGTGCCGGGCGCCGGCGCTGCCGTAGAAGCTGCCGGGGGCCACGAGGATGCCCCGATCCGCCAGCGCCGCAACGGTTTCCCAGCAGTCCTGGCCGCGCGTGCTCCACAGGTACAGGCCGGCCTCGGAGTGGTCGACCCGCAGCCCGAAGCCCTCCAGCGCCGCCCGCAGCCGGTCCCGGCGCAGGCGGTAGCGCTCCTTCTGGGCGGCCACGTGCTCGTCGTCGGTCAGCGCCGCGAGCATGGCCTGCTGGACGGGCCAGGGCACGATCATCCCGGCGTGCTTGCGCACTTCGAGCACCGCGCGCACCAGGGTCGCGTCGCCGGCCACGAAGGCGGCGCGGTAGCCGGCCAGGTTGCTCTGCTTGGACAGCGAGTAGACGGCGAGCAGGCCCTCGTGGCTGCCGCCGGTGACCCGTGGGTCCAGGATGCTCGGCACCGAGCCCGGGCCGGCCCCCTCGCGCCAGTCCAGCTCGGCGTAGCACTCGTCGCTGGCGACCACCACACCGTGCTCACGGGCCCAGTCGACGAGCTTCTTCAGGTGCTCGACGCCGAGGACCTGCCCGGTGGGGTTGCTCGGGCTGTTGACCCACAGCAGCTTGGGGGTCCCGGCGGTGGTCAGCGGCCCCAGGCCGGTCAGGCTGCGCATCGGCAGCGGCGAGGCGCCCGCGATCCGCGCGCCCACGTCATACGTCGGGTAGGCC
>DASSPC010000126.1:0-6854 GCA_035699865.1 Oryzihumus sp.
GGCGCCGGCATCGTGGCAGCCCTGGCCTTCTGGGTGGCTCACCTCTTCCTCTGACCCACCCCCGCTGTTCCCGACTTGGTGCCCGCGGCGCCGCGTTTCGTCCCCTGATCAGGCCGAAATCGCGGCGTAACGGGCACCAAGTGCTGTCAGGGGCGGCCGTGACACGAGTCGCCCCCGGAACCGGCCAAGGTCACCGCGGACTCGGGCGGCTTCGATGCGCGCGACAACCTCACGGGGGTTCCGTCGCACGTCCGCCCATGTCCACCGCACCACCTCGAGGCCGAGGTCGCGCAGCCGGTCCTCCCGGCGCTTCTCCTCGAGGACCACGCGTGCTGCGCCTTCTGGGCTGGGGCCTGTGCTGAACGCCCCGAGGTACTTGCCCACCCCGTCCGCCTCGGCCACCGTGGCACCCTCGCGCCAGAGCCCGTCCACACGACCGACGAAGCGCCCCCACTCGTCCAGGACCGTCACCTGCGGCTCGGGCAGGTCGACCCCCAGCTGCCATAGCCGCACGAACGACCACGACTCCAGCCAGGTGTCGCGGCGCCCATCGAGGAGCGGCAGGCCCTCGTCGGCGCGGGTGATCCCGGGCCACCGCCGCTGCCAGGTCCTCATTGTGCGCAGGTCCTCTGCGGTCGTCAGATGGGAGCGCAGCGCGCCGTCGCCCACAGCCACCGCATCTGGGAGTGTCAGCTCCCGGAAGCAGTCGACCACCGTCCGGTCCGGCCGACAGGCCCGATGTCCACCGCGCACCCGCACGACCTGGTCGGCCGGGAGGTCGCCATCGTGCCAGCGGGCCGGCGACAGCGCCCGGCTGGTCAGGTGCCCGTGCATGAGGGTGATCGCCACCCAGGGCGGTGCATCGATCGGCATGGGCAGCCCCCACGCCAGCGCCGCCGAGTGGTGGCTGGCCACGGCTCCGGGCGTCGTGCGCAGCACCGCATCGGCCAGCAGGAGGTGGCGTGCCCCGGGACTCGCAGCACGCCATACCGCTGAGCTGCAGTAGACCCCGCGGGACAGGCGGAACAGGTCGCCCCGAGGGACCCCACGGGCGAGGACGTGCCTGGACACGCCGACGGACGCCGCGTCGGCCGTGGTGAACGGCTGAGGCAGCAGGTCGAGGAGCGGACCGAGGTCGAGCACGGCCGCACCCTGGCCGACCTGGCCGGGGTGCACCAGCGCCGGTGAGACACCTGTGGACCGCGTGACGGTCCGGCGCTGCCCTTGTGGACAAACCGGCCCCTCCCAACGACTTGGTGCCCGCCGAGCCGCTTTTCAGGTCCCCGGACGGGGTGAAACGCGGCGCGACGGGCACCAAGTCGGATGATGGGAGCTGCGGAAGGCCAAACAGCCGGCCCGATCAGCCGAAGCGGCCGGAGATGTAGTCCTCGGTCGCCCGCTGGGTCGGGTTGCTGAAGATCTTGTGCGTGTCGTCCATCTCGATCAGCCGGCCGGGCTTGCCCTGCGCCGCGAGGTTGAAGAACGCCGTCCGGTCCGACACCCGCGCCGCCTGCTGCATGTTGTGGGTGACGATGACGATCGTGTAGGTCGACTTCAGCTCGTTGACCAGGTCCTCGATCGCCAGCGTCGAGATCGGGTCCAGCGCCGAGCACGGCTCGTCCATGAGCAGCACCTGCGGCTCGACCGCGATCGCCCGGGCGATGCACAGCCGCTGCTGCTGGCCACCGGACAGCCCCGCGCCCGGCTTCCCGAGCCGGTCCTTGACCTCGTTCCACAGGTTCGCCCCGCGCAGCGACTTCTCGACGCGCTCGGTCAGCTGCTTCTTGTCGCGCAGGCCGTTGAGCTTCAGCCCGGCCGCCACGTTGTCGAAGATGGACATCGTGGGGAAGGGGTTCGGCCGCTGGAAGACCATGCCCACGGTCCGGCGCACCGCGACCGGGTCGATGCCCGAGGCGTAGAGGTCCTGGTCGTCGAGCATGACCGACCCCTCGACGCGCGCGCCGGGGATCACCTCGTGCATCCGGTTGAGCGTGCGCAGGAACGTCGACTTGCCGCAGCCGGACGGGCCGATGAACGCCGTCACCGAGCGCGGCTCCACGGTCATCGTGACGTCCTCGACCGCCTTGAAGTCTCCGTAGAAGACGTTGAGGTCCTTGACGTCGATTCGCTTGGCCATGAGTGGTTCTTCCTTCTCCAGTTCCGTATGCCGTGTGCCTGGGTCGCGCCCGCAGCCTCAGCTGCGCACGCGGCCGAACCGCGCCACGACACGGCCGGCGATGTTGAGGACGAGGACCAGCAGGATCAGCGTGAGCGCTGCGCCCCACACCCGGTCCAGGGCGGGCTGCAGGCTCTCGGTGCGGTCCTGGTTGATCATCGTGGGCAGGGTCGCCATGAGCCCGCCGAAGAGGTTGGTCGCGATCTCCTTGGTGTACGGGCCGAGGATCAGCAGCGGCGCGGTCTCGCCCATGACGCGGGCCAGGCCGAGCAGCACGCCGGTGACGATGCCGGAGAACGCGGTGGGGAGCACGATGCGCACGATCGTCTTCCACTTCGGCACGCCGAGGGCGTAGGACGCCTCGCGCAGCTCGTTCGGCACGAGCTTGAGCATCTCCTCGGTGGAGCGCACGACCACGGGGACCATCAGCAGCACCAGCGCCAGGCAGACGGCGAACGCCACCCGCTGGAAGCCGAACGTCGTGACCCATACGGCGTAGATGAACAGCGCCGCGACGATGGAGGGGATGCCGGTGAGGATGTCCACCATGAACGAGACCGCCCGGGCGAACCGGCCGCGGCCGTACTCCACGAGGTAGATCGCGGTCATCACGGCGATCGGCACCGCGATCACGGCGGTGACGGCGGCCTGGATGAGCGTTCCCTGGATGGCGTGCACGGCGCCGCCGCCGACCATCCGCGAGGTGATGCCGCGCTGGGAGTGGGTCCACCAGTCGGCGCCGAGCAGCATGTGCAGGCCCCGTGCGAGGACCGTCCACAGGATCCACACCAGCGGCACCAGGGCCAGCAGGAAGGCTGCCCACATGACGACGCGGGCGAGCTGGTTGCGGAAGGCCCGGCCGCGGGACTTGTGGCCGAGCTGCAGCGCCGGCGCCGGCGCCGGGGTCGAGGGGGCGTCAGTCGTGGTGCTCATTCGGTGAAGGCCTTCCGGCGCTCGATGACGATCCGCGCGATGGCGTTGACCACGAAGGTCAGGACGAACAGGACCAGGCCGGCCGCGATGAACGCCCCCGCCTTCTGCGGGGTGTCGAACTCGGCGGCGTTGTTGGCGATCTTGGAGGCGAAGGTCTCGCCGCCGTTGAAGATCGACCAGGACCAGGCCGTGCCGCCGGAGAGCGCGGACAGGATGATGAGGACGGCGACCGTCTCGCCGAGCGCCCGGCCGAGCGCGAGCATCGACGCCGAGATGACACCCGGGCGGCCGAACGGCAGGACCGTGGTGCGGATCATCTCCCAGCGGGTCGCGCCGAGGGCCAGCGCCGCCTCCTTGTGCGTGACCGGCGTCTGGGCGAACACCTCACGGGAGATCGCGGTGACGATCGGCAGCACCATGATCGCCAGCACGACGCCGACGACGAAGATCGTGCCGCCCTCGCTGACCGTGGTGTCCGAGAACAGCGGGAACCAGCCCAGGGTGTCCTGCAGCACGTGCTGGATGCCGCTCAGGTGCCCGCCGAAGACCCACAGGCCCCACAGGCCGTAGACGATCGACGGCACCGCCGCGAGCAGGTCGACCAGCGACGCGGCCGGGCGGGAGAGCCAGCGCGGGGAGTACTGCGTGATGAACAGGGCCACGCCGACCCCCAGCGGGACCGCGATGAGCAGGGCGATCACCGAGCTGATCACGGTGACCCACAGCAGGTTGGCGATGCCGAAGCTCAGCGTGTCGCCGTCGACGTTCCAGTCGGTCGAGGTCAGGAAGTTGGCCTTGTCGTGGGCGATCGCAGGGATGGCCTGCGAGAGCAGGAACGTCGCGATGAGGACCACGAGGATGATCACGAGCAGTCCCGCGCCGCGGGCAGCGCCGCCGAAGAGGCGGTCGCCGAGACGGCCCGTGGACGCACCATCGCCGCTCAGGGGCGAGGGGCCCGGAGCGGCGGGGGAGTTGTCGGCGGTGGAGACGCCGGTTACCGAAGTCACGCTGGATCAGAACCTCGAGGTCGGGGACAGGGGCGGTGCGTATGCCGTGTGGCCGGCCTCTGGCCGCGAGGCCGGCCACACGGCATACATGCTCAGGAGAGCGCGTTGATCGCGGTGGCGACCTTGGTCTGGATCTCCGTCGGCAGCGGCGCGTAGCCGATGTCCTGCAGCTTGGCCTGCTCGGCCGGGGAGGCGAAGAACTTCAGGAAGCTCTTGAGCAGCTCCACCTTGGCCGGGTCCTTGGCCTTGGAGCAGGCGATCTCGTAGGTCACCAGGACGATCGGGTAGGCGCCCGGGGTCTTGGTGGCGTAGTCGAGCTTGAGCTTGAGGTCGTTGCCGGTGCCGGCGACCGTGGCGGCGGCGACGGCCTTGCCGGCGGACTCACCGGTCAGCTCGACCGGGCCGGCGCCGTTGTCGATCTGGGCGATGCCGAGCTTGTTGTCCTTGGCGTAGGACCACTCGGCGTAGGTGATGCCGCCGTCGGTGGACTTCACCGCGTTGGCGACACCGGCCGACTTCTCCTTGCCCTCGCCCTTGCCGGTCCACTTCTTGCCCGGGGCGGCGGTCCACACCTTCGGCGCGGCGGCGTTCAGGTACTTGGTGAAGTTCTCGGTGGTGCCCGACTCGTCGGAGCGGAAGAAGACCTTGATCGCGGTCGCCGGCAGCTTGACGCCGGGGTTGATCGCGGCGATGGCCGGGTCGTTCCACTTCGTGATCTGGCCCATGAAGATCTTGGCCGTCACGTCGGGGGTGAGGATGAGCTTGTCGACGCCGGCGACGTTGTAGGACACGGCGATCGGGCCGGTCACCATGGGGATGTTCCAGGCCTCGGAGCCGCACTTGGCCTGGGCCTGCGCGGTCTCGGCCTGGCTGGAGCCGGCCGCGGGCTTGTCCTTCAGGGCCGAGTCGGAGCCGGCCCAGTCGACCTGGCCGGCGATGAACTGCTTGATGCCGGCGCCGGAGCCGGTCGGGTTGTAGTTGACCGTGGCGCCGGAGCACTGGTCCTGGAAGTCGCTGATGGCCTGCTCGATGGCGTTCTTCTGGGCCGAGGAGCCTTCGCCGTTGAGCGTGCCCTTGCCGCAGGCGACGCTGGACGACGAGCCCGAGGAGGCACCGCCGGCGGCGGGGCTGGCGTTGTTGTCGGAACCGCAGGCCGTCAGCGCAAGGGTGCCAACAAGGGCCACGCCGGTGAGCTGGCCGAGACGCTGGATCTTCACTGTGGTCGTACCTTCCGTATGCAGGGTCAGAGGGACGAGCTCCCTCGCCCGTCATGCACCGAAGGTAGGGACGCTGAGTGACGTGATGACCCGTCGCGGGTGAACGGCAGGTGAACGCCTCCGGGCACCTGTGGGACATCCGGGCGTCGCCCCGGCCAGCAGCGGGTGAACGAGAGTTCAGGGGTGGGTCAAGTGCCCCGTTCGCCCCGGTATGCCGCGCCCCTCACCCCCCAGCCAGCCGGCCGCCCCGCGCCGGTATGCCGCGCCCGGCACCGCCCGGCCCACCCACCGCCACACCTCGCCGACCTGGTGCCCACGACGCCGCAAATTCGCGGCGTTGAGGGGGCCAAACGCGGCGTGCCGGGCACCAGGTGGGCATGAAGCAGGGCCAGAGGGGTCAGGGGAGGTGGCGCTCGACGGCGACGAGCTGGGCCGTCGCGCCCGTCCCGGCGACGTGGCAGACGAGCGCCTCGCCCTTGGCCATGCCGAGGTCCGCGGCCTCCTCCAGGGCCACTGCCCCGGCGCCCCCCTCGTCCTCCTCGTCCTCCTCGGTGTCCAGGGTGCGGGCGAGCCGGCCCAGCAGCGAGGGCAGGACCGGCCCGTGGGAGCACAGCGCCGCCGGGCGGCCGCGTTCCAGCAACCGCTCGAGGGGACGCATCGCGCGGTCGGGCGTCACGGCATACATCTCCTCGGACAGCACCGGCTTGGCCCGCAGCTTGAGCCCGCGGGCGGCGGCGTAGGGCGCCAGCGTGGCGGCGCACCGCACGGAGGGGGAGGTGACCAGGCGGGTGATGCCGTAGGCGCCGAGCAGGTCGGCCAGGGTCTCGGCACGGGCCTCGCCGGGGGCGTCGAGCGGGCGCAGCGGGTCGGGCTCGGCCCAGGCGGAGCGGGCGACGGCGTGGGCGTGGCGCACGAGCACCAGCGGCCAGGTGGCCAGCCGGCCGGCCGCCGAGGCCCGCACCAGGGCCCGCAGCTGGTCGCGGTCGCGGGCGTAGTGGAGCCGGTCGGAGGCCTCGGCCACCGGCAGCCAGGCGACCTCGTCGATCTCGTTGACCAGGGCACCGTCACCGCCGGTGACCTCGGCGGCCCAGTAGCGGACCTCCTTGGTCGCCAGCTCGCCGGCCTTGTCGAGGAAGGTGTAGGACGCGGGCGGCAGCGGCCGGCCCAGGCGCACCTGCAGCCCGGTCTCCTCCCACGTCTCCCGGGCCGCGCAGGTGGGCCACTCCTCGCCGGGGTCGAGCTTGCCCTTGGCCCAGGCCCAGTCGTCGTAGGCGGGGCGGTGCACCAGCAGCACCTCGAGCTCCCCGTCGTGCAGCCGCCACGGCAGGGTGCCGGCGGCCGCGACCGGGCGCGCCGCGGCGCTCCCCACGGGTGGCGCTGCGACCTGGCCGGGCGAGACCCCCTCGGTCACCGCCGACGGGCCTTGCGCCGGCGTCGGGTGTGCTGCTCGATCAGGCCCTCCTGGTAGTCGTTGAGCGGCAGGCCGTCGGTGCCGACGTGGTGGCGGGTCCAGCGCCCGTC
>DASSPC010000127.1:0-2581 GCA_035699865.1 Oryzihumus sp.
GGTGACCGGGGTGCGGCGCCGGCGCAGCAGCACGGCCCAGCGGCCGCGGGGCCCGCGGGACTCGCCCTCGACGGCGGTGGCGCTGACCTCGGTGCCGGGGTCGCGCACGGCCTGCACCGCGGCCACGGCGACCGGGCTGACGCCCTCGCCGCGGCGGGCGTCGGGGACCCGGTGGTCGTCGCCCGCGCCCCACAGGCCCAGGGCAGCGCACACGCTGGGCAGCAGCGCGGCCGCGGCGCGCGCGTAGCCCGCGGGGGAGGGGTGGAAGCGGTCGGCGCTGAACAGCTCGTGCGGGCGCTCGGCGAACTCCGGGCCGAGCAGGTCACCGAGGGACACGGTCCGGCCCCCGGCCTCGACCACGGCGACGGTCTGGGCGGCGGCCAGGTCGCGGGACCAGCGGCGGGCCAGCAGCCGCAGCGGCTGGGCGACAGGCTCGATCGTGCCCAGGTCCGGGCAGGTGCCGACGACGACCTCGGCCCCGGCAGCGCGCAGCGAACGCACGGTCTCCTCGAGGTGGCGCACGGCGATGGCCTTGTCGATCCGGTGCGTGACGTCGTTGGCGCCGATCATGATGAGCGCGAGGTCGGGGTGCGGCACCTCCTCCAGGGCGTTGGCCAGCTGCACCTCCAGCCCGGAGGACTCGGCCCCCACGACGGCGACGTTGGTCAGCCGCACCGGCCGCCCCATGAAGGCGGACACGCCGTTGGCGACGATCGCGCCGACGGTCTGGTGCGCGCTGTCGGCGCCCATCCCGGCCGCGGAGCTGTCCCCGAGGACGACGAGCTGGACCGGCTCACCCAGCCCCGCGCCATACACGGCGTTGTCGTCGGGGGAGCCGTCGAAGGGCTGGCCGACGACGCGGCGGGCGAGCTGGGCCTCGAGCTTGAGCACCGCGAAGCCGATCAGGCCCAGGGCGCCGATGCCCGCAGCGCCGACGCCACCGCCGTAGGCGGCGGTGGCTGCGATCCTGCGTGCCCGTCGTGCCCTGCCCATCAAGCCTCACCTCGCGTGTCGATCGTGTCCCACCGGGTGCCCTCGCGGCTCCACCACGGTAACGAGGGACATCCGCCGAATGTGCCGTGGGATGCCCTCGTACGCAAGGGGGGTCGGCGCCGGCGACACACCCCCCGGCCACGGGGAGAGGCACCGTCCGGAGTCTGAGACGATGGGGGGCGTGAAGTACGCCGAACACATCGCCGACCTGGTCGGGAACACGCCCCTCGTCAAGCTGAACGCCGTCACCGAGGGCATCACCGCCACGGTGCTGGCCAAGGTCGAGTACATGAACCCCGGCGGGTCCGTGAAGGACCGCATCGCGCTGCGCATGGTCGAGGCCGCGGAGGCCTCGGGCGAGCTCAAGCCGGGCGGCACGATCATCGAGCCCACGTCGGGCAACACCGGCGTCGGCCTGGCGCTCGTGGCCCAGCGCAAGGGCTACAAGTGCATCTTCGTGTGCCCCGACAAGGTCGCCGAGGACAAGCGCAACGTGCTGCGTGCCTACGGCGCCGAGGTCGTGGTCTGCCCGACCGCGGTCGCCCCGGACCACCCCGACTCCTACTACTCGGTCAGCGACCGGCTCGTGCGCGAGACCGAGGGCGGCTGGAAGCCCAACCAGTACGCCAACCCCGAGGGCCCCAACAGCCACTACGCCACCACCGGCCCCGAGATCTGGGCCGACACCGAGGGCAAGGTGACCCACTTCGTGGCCGGCGTCGGCACCGGCGGCACGATCAGCGGCACCGGTCGCTACCTCAAGGAGGTCAGCGACGGCGCGGTCCGCGTCATCGGCGCCGACCCCGAGGGCTCGGTCTACTCCGGCGGCACCGGCCGTCCCTACCTGGTCGAGGGCGTCGGCGAGGACTTCTGGCCCACCGCCTACGACCCGTCCGTGGTCGACGAGATCATCGCCGTCAGCGACGCCGACTCCTTCGCCATGACCCGGCGCCTGGCCCGCGAGGAAGGTCTGCTCGTGGGCGGCTCCTGCGGCATGGCGGTCGTCGCGGCCCTGCGCGCGGCGAAGGACCTCGGCCCCGACGACGTCGTCGTCGTGCTGCTGCCGGACTCCGGCCGCGGCTACATGTCCAAGATCTTCAACGACGAGTGGATGGCGTCCTACGGCTTCCTCAAGGAGGTCGGCCAGCGCACCGTCGGCGAGGTGCTGCACGCCAAGTCCGGCGACATCCCGGCCCTGGTGCACACGCACCCCACCGAGACCGTCCGCGACGCGATCGAGATCCTGCGCGAGTACGGCGTCTCGCAGATGCCGGTCGTCAACGCCGAGCCGCCGGTCATGGCCGGCGAGGTGTCCGGCGCGGTGAGCGAGCGCGACCTGCTCGAGGCGCTGTTCACCGGCGAGGCGCACCTGGCCGACCCGGTCGAGAAGCACATGGGCAAGCCGCTGCCGCTGGTCGGCGCCGGCGAGCCGGTCTCCGAGGCCCGCCACGAGCTGGAGACCTCCGGCGCGATCATGGTGATCGAGGACGGCAAGCCGGTCGGCGTGCTCACCCGGGCCGACCTGCTGGGCTTCCTCGTCGACTGAGGACAGCCCGACCGAACACCGCTCAGCCCGCGTTTCCGGACC
>DASSPC010000128.1:0-2649 GCA_035699865.1 Oryzihumus sp.
GGCCCGGGGGCGTGCGGGCGGACCAGGTCGGTGTAGCCGGCCTCGACGATCGCCGAGAAGGCGGCGCGCTCGGGCGGGGAGACGTGGGTCTTGTCGGCGAAGAACTCCATGTCCCAGACGTCCTCGTCCTGCGGCGCGATGTTCCAGTCGCCGACGAGGGCGACCTGCGCGGACGGGTTGTCGGCCAGCCACTTGGCGGCGGTGTCGCGCAGGTGCGCCAGCCAGTCCAGCTTGTAGGCCAGGTGCGGGTCCTCCAGGGACCGGCCGTTGGGGACGTAGAGCGACCAGATCCGGACCCCCCCGCAGGTGGCGCCGAGGGCGCGGGCCTCCGCGCCGAGCGGGTCGCCCCACATCGGCATGTTCTCGAAGCCGACCTCGACGTCGTCCAGCCCGACGCGGGACAGGATCGCCACGCCGTTCCACTGGTTCAGGCCGTGGTGGGCCACCTCGTAGCCGAGGGCGCGCAGCCGCTCGAAGGGGAACTGCTCGTCGGTCGCCTTGGTCTCCTGCAGGGCGAGCACGTCGCAGTCGCTGCGCTGGAGCCAGGCCTCGACCCGGTCGATCCGTGAACGGATGGAGTTGACGTTCCATGTAGCGATTCGCACGTGGTCCACCTTAGGAGGGAGCCCTAGGCTTCCCGTCATGGCTACCGCACTCGTCACCGGAGCGACCGCAGGCATCGGCCTGGCCTTCTGCCGTGAGCTCGCCGAGCGGGGCCACGACCTCGTGCTGGTGGCGCGCGACCGGGCACGCCTGGAGAACGTCTCCGACGAGCTCGAGGCGAAGTACCAGGTGCGCTGCGAGATCCTCGCCGCCGACCTGTCCGACCGGCTCCAGGTGCAGAAGGTGGCCGAGCGACTGGCCGAGCCCGGCCGCCCGGTCGACCTGCTGGTCAACAACGCCGGCGTCGGCCTCTCGCGCAGCTTCCTCCAGGGCGAGCTGGCCGACGAGGAGCGCGCGCTGGACGTCCTGTGCCGGGCGGTGATGGTCCTCTCCCACGCCGCCGCGCTGGCCATGCGCGACCGGGGTCGTGGCGCCATCATCAACGTCTCGTCGGTGGCCGGGTTCGTCGCGATGGGCAGCTACTCGGCGGCCAAGGCCTGGGTGACGACCTTCTCCGAGGCGCTGGCGAACGAGCTCGCGGGCACCGGTGTCACCGTCACCGCGCTGTGCCCGGGGTTCACCCACACCGAGTTCCACCAGCGGGCCTCCCTCGACATGTCCCGCCTGCCCAAGGTCATGTGGCTGGAGTCCGACCGCCTGGTGCGGGACTGCCTCGACGACGTCAAGGCGGGCAAGGTCATCTCCGTCCCCGGGCCGCAGTACAAGCTGATCGCCGCGTTGACGCGCACCTTGCCGCGCGGCCTGGTCCGCCGCGCCTCCGGTGGCGTGGCCTCCCGGCGCCGCCACGGCCGCTGAGCGGTGTGCCGGGCACGTCACCACCCGGCGGTCTCCCTGCGTCCGCTTCGGCAACAACTAGGGTGAAGGCCGTGACTGACTCCGCTGCCGCCCGCGCCCGTCTGCTCGAGCTCATCAAGGCCAAGGCCGTCGTCCACGGCAAGGTCACACTCTCCTCGGGCAAGGAAGCCGACTTCTACGTCGACCTGCGCCGCATCACCCTCGACGGCGAGGCCGCCCCGCTCGTCGGCCAGGTGATGACCGACCTGGTCCGCGACCTCGACGTCGACGCGGTCGGTGGGCTGACGATGGGCGCCGACCCGGTGGCCACGGCGATGCTGCACGCCGGCGCCGCGGCCGGTCGCCGGCTCGACGCGTTCGTCGTGCGCAAGGCCGAGAAGGCCCACGGCCTCCAGCAGCGGATCGAGGGCCCCTCCATCGCCGGGCGCCGGGTGCTCGTCGTCGAGGACACCTCCACCACCGGCGGCTCCCCGCTCACCGCCGTGGCCGCCTGCCGGGAGGCCGGAGCCGAGGTCGTGGCGGTGGCCGTCATCGCCGACCGCGCCAGCGGCGCGCAGGAGAAGGTGGAGGCCGAGGGCCTGCCCTACCGCGCGGCATACAGCGTGGAGGAGCTGGGCCTGGCCTGAGCGCGTCCCGCCCGCGCAACCAGCGGCGTGGCGACCCCGGCGCTGGCTAGGCTGGGAGCACCCACTACCGCAGGAGAACCTCATGGTCGTCTGGATCGTCATCGGCGTCGTCGTCGTGCTGCTGCTCCTGTGGGCGGTCTCGACCTACAACGGGCTGGTCAAGCTGCGCAACCTCGTGCAGGAGGCATGGCGCCAGATCGACGTCGAGCTCAAGCGTCGGCACGACCTGATCCCCAACCTGGTCGAGACGGTCAAGGGCTACGCGGCGCACGAGCGCGGCACCCTCGAGGACGTCATGAAGGCCCGCTCCGCGGCGATGGCCGGCGGCCAGGGCCCGGCCGCCGCGGCGCAGAGCGAGAACGTGCTGACCCAGGCGCTGGGCCGGCTCATCGCGGTCGCCGAGGCCTACCCGGACCTCAAGGCCAACCAGAACTTCCTCTCGCTGCAGCAGGAGCTCAGCTCCACCGAGGACCGCATCGCCGCCGGCCGGCGCTACTACAACGCCAACGTCCGCGAGCTGAACACCAAGGTCGAGACGGTGCCGTCCAACATCTTCGCCTCGATGTTCCACATCACGCGCGAGGAGTACTTCGAGGCCGAGGAG
>DASSPC010000129.1:0-4475 GCA_035699865.1 Oryzihumus sp.
GAGCGAGCGCAGGATGACCACCCCGGCGGTGATGTTGTCCTGGGTGTTGAGCAGGTTGAGCCGGCGGCCGACGAGCGCGGAGGCCCACTCGCCCGAGCTGGGGATGACCTGCATGGTGCCGATGGCGTTGGCGACCGAGACCTGACGCTGGTTCCAGCCCGACTCCTGCCAGGCGACCGCGAGGGCCAGGCGCGGGTCGACCCCGTGCCGGCGGGCGGTGCTGACGATCATCGCCCGGGTGGCGCTGCGCCCCGGCACGGCGTGGGTGGCCAGATAGCTGCGGTTGCGCGCGGCGGCGCCGACGACGACGCGGGAGTAGGTCCGGCCCGCGAAGGTGTTGGCGCTGAACGCCGGCGAGCTCGCCTTCACCGGGACCGCCAGGACCTGCCCGATCCGGACCATGCCGGGGTGGCGCAGCCGGTTGGCCTTGACGATCGCGGCCTCGCTGACGTGGTAGCGGGCGGCGAGCGCCCCGACAGTGTCCCCGGGACGGAGCCGCACGCGGACGATGCGCGTCGTGGGCGCCTTGGCCGCCGCGCGGGCGGCGCTGACGGCGGCGCCGGGCACCCTGAGGGTCTTGCCGGCATAGA
Source organism: Oryzihumus sp. (assembly GCA_035699865.1). Classification (GTDB taxonomy): domain Bacteria; phylum Actinomycetota; class Actinomycetes; order Actinomycetales; family Dermatophilaceae; genus Oryzihumus. The sequence continues at coordinate 591 of DASSPC010000129.1, forward strand.
TCAGGCCGCGGCGGTCCAGGCCGTTGAGGCGGAGCAGGGTGGCCTCGCTGACCCGGAAGCGCAGGGCCAGGGCGCCGATGGTGTCCCCGCTGCGCACGGTGTAGGCGCGCACCCGCGGGGCGGCCGGGCGGGCCGCGGTGTGGTGCGCCGGCCGGGCCCGGGGCACCCAGAGTCGCTGGCCGATCCGCAGGAAGTGCCCGCCGCCGCTGAGGTGGTTGCGGGCGATGAGGGTCCCGGTGGTCGTCCGCGTGCGCAGGGCGATCTCGCTGAGCGTGTCGGCCGGGCGCACCACGTAGGCCTGCCAGCCATAGGGCGCGGGGTTGGCCCGGGCGATGACCGCGGCGCCCAGCGCCGGGGCGCCGGGCGCGGAGGGCAGGGACGGGGCGAGGCCAGCAGGGCTCATGGGCTGGGGTCCTTTCGGCACGGCACCGGGTCGTGCGGGCGGGGGGCTTCGTGACGCCTGTTACTGACGGTACAACTGTGAATCCTGTGACGGTAACTCATTCACCTCGATCCATATCGACTTACATCGATGTAATTTGTGCTGGGCGCGGGCAGTGGCACCCTTGGTCCCGTGACTGAAGACACCACTGCCGAACCCGACCTCGAACAGCTCGTGGGCGACTGGCTGACCGTCCCGGAGATCGCCGAACGCCTGCACGTCCCGCTGTCCCGGGTGCGCGGCATGCTCGCCGACCGCGAGCTCATCGGTGCGCGTGTCGGCCCGAACAAGGCGGTCAAGGTCCCGGCCCGCTTCGTGGGGGCCGAGGGGCCGCTGCCGGAGCTGCGCGGGACGTTCACCGTGCTCGCCGACGGGGGGATGAGCGACGAGGAGTCGCTGCGCTGGCTGCACACCCCCGACCCGACCCTGCCGGTCGGGGACAGCCCGGTCGACGCTTTGCTGGCCGGCCACAAGACCGAGGTGCGCCGGCGTGCCATGGAGCTCGCCTTCTAGGTGGGCGCGCGCAACGGCGCGTATGCCGTGATGCTCGCCTTCTGCCTGGCCGGCACCCTGCCGCTCGACTGGTACTACCGGCTCGGGGTGCTGCGCCAGCTGCGGCGCCTCGCGCTGGCGGTGCTGCCGGTGGCGGCGCTGTTCCTGGCCTGGGACGTCGCCGCCACCGCCGCCGGCCACTGGCGCTTCGACCCGGCCCAGACCCTGCCCCCGCGGGTGCTCGGCCTGCCGCTGGAGGAGCTCGCCTTCTTCGTCGTCATCCCGCTGGCGGGGATCCTCACCTACGAGGCCGTGGCCGAGGTGCGCCGGCGCGGGAGCATCCGGTGAGCGGGGGCGTGACCTACACGGCGGCAGCGCTGGTGGCGGTCGCCGTGGCCGTGGTGACCGACCTGCTCCTGCTGCGGACCCGGCTCCTGCGCACCCGGACCTGGTGGACGGCCTGGGGGATCGTGCTGTTCTTCCAGCTGCTCACCAACGGGTGGCTGACCGGGCGCGGGATCGTGCGCTACGCCGACGCGGCGATCCTGGGCTCGGGGCGGGTCGTGGCCTTCGGCGACGGGCGAGTCGTCTTCGCCCCGGTGGAGGACATCGCCTTCGGCTTCGCGCTGGTGCTCATGACCACGAGCGCCTGGGTGGCCGCCGGTCGGCGCGAGCGGCGAGGCGGCTGACCCCGGCGGCAGCGACCACCCGCCCGGCGGTCAGCGCCCGGGCCCTCCGGGGCACCCTCAGGCGTCCGGCGAAGACGTCGAAGTCGTGGTCGACGACCTGCCACAGGATGGCCCGGTAGAGCGTGAAGGCGGCCTCCAGGCAGGGCCGGGCGCTCGCGTCGACCATGGCCAGGCCGGGGCGGGCCTGCTCGTAGAGGTCCAGCGCCCGGCGTACCTGACCCGCCACCAGGGTGCGCACCGTCGGGTCGGGCCGTCCGCAGCGCACCGCGCGGGCCAGCGCGTCCTCGGTGACCCCGCAGCGGCGCAGGTCCTCCCCGGGCAGGTAGATCCGCCCCCGGTCCAGGTCCTCGGCGACGTCGCGGACGAAGTTGGTCAGCTGGAAGGCCTCGCCCAGCGTCCCGGCGCAGCGCAGCGCCTCCGGCCCGGACGCGCCGAGCACCGGCGCCATGAGCTCACCGATCACCGCCGCGCTGCCGCGCATGTAGCCGCGCAGGTCCGCCCACGTGGCGTAGCGGGTCACGGTGAGGTCCATCGCCATTGACGCGAGGAACTCCTCCAGCAGCCCCGGGTCGAGGTCGTAGGCGCGCATCGTGTGCCACGTCGCGGCCAGCACCGGCTCCAGGCGCGGGTGGGGCGGCTCCGGGGCGCGCACCGCCGCCAGGGCGTGCTCGGACCACCCGGTGAGCCGGCGCGGGTCCCCGCCGGCGGCGTTGTCGACGATCTCGTCGGCCACCCGGGCGAAGGCGTACAGCGCCCACACGTGCGGGCGGCGCTCCGGGGGCAGCAGCCGCGTGGCGAGGTAGTAGGTCCGCCCGTAGCGTGCGTGGATGCGCCGGCACTGCACGTAGGCGGCCGCGAGGTCCGGTCGTGGCGCGGGTGCGAGCAGCCTCATCGCCACGCCCGCGACCGGCGCTGCGGGTCCCGGCCCACGAGGCGCTCGGCGGCCAGCCGGCCGCTGACGAGCACCATCGGCACGCCCACCCCGGGGACCGTGCCCGAGCCGGCCAGCACCACGTTGTCGCCGACGTGGTTGGGGGAGCGGAACGGCCCGGTCTGGGCGAAGGTGTGCGCGGCCGCGAACGGCGTGCCGGCCGCCATCCCCTGGGCGGCCCAGTCGGCCGGCGTGAGCAGCACCTCGGCCTCGATGCCGTCGGCGAACCCGGTCCACCCGGCTGCCTCGACCCGCTCGAGCACCTGCTCGCGGTAGGGCCCACGCAGCCGGTCCCAGTCCAGCGGGGCGGTCAGGTTGGGGGTCGGGAAGAGCACGTAGGCGGCGCTGCGTCCGGGCGGGGCCAGCGCCGGGTCGGTCGCCGAGGGCAGGGAGACCAGGAACGAGGGGTCCCGCATCAGCCGCCCGTGGTCGAGGTCGTCGAACACCTCCGACCAGGCGCGGCCGAAGTGCATGGTGTGGTGTGGGCGGTCATCCCACGTCCGGGTGACCCCGGCGGCGAGCACCACGCAGGAGGGCGACCAGCGCGGCCGGACCAGGCGCCGCTCGGGCCGGCGCAGCAGCTCGCGGGCGCCGGGCAGGTCCGCGGTCACCACCACGGCGTCCGGCCGGTGCACCGTGCCGTCGGCCGTGGCCACGGCGGTCACCCGGTCACCGGCCCACTGCACCGAGGTGACCTCGGCGTCGTAGTGGAACTCCACGCCCGCGCTGCGGGCCGCCGCCTCCATCGCCTGCGGCAGCGCGCTCATCCCGCCGACGGGGTAGAAGACCCCCTCGACGAGGTCCATGTAGGAGATGACCGCGTAGATGGCCAGGGCCCGCTGCGGTGACACCCCGGCATACAGCGCCTGGAAGCTGAAGATGCGCTGGAGCCGCTCGTCGCGGAAGTAGCGGGCGACCGTCGGCGCGAGCCGGCGGAAGCCGCCCATCGCGACCAGCCGCGCCAGCGACGGGCCGAGCAGGTCCAGTGGCGAGTCGAAGTTGCGGTCGATGAACTCGCCGATCTGCAGGCGGTACAACCGGGTGACGAAGTCGACGTAGCGCTCGTAGCCGGCGGCGTCCTGCGGCCCCGCGAAGTCGTGGATCCGCTGCGCCATCGCCTCCGGGTCGGAGGTCATCGACAGCCCCGTGCCGTCGGCGAACTGCGCCCGGTACGCCGGGTCCACCCGGCGCAGGGTCAGCCACCGTTCCATCGGCTCGCCGATGGCGTCGAAGCAGTCGGCGACCAGGTCGGGCATGGTCAGGACGGTGGGGCCGGTGTCCAGCCGGTAGCTGCCGCCGCCCGGGGCGGCCAGCTCGACCCCCGCGGCCCG
>DASSPC010000130.1:0-3422 GCA_035699865.1 Oryzihumus sp.
GGCCAAGCGGGAGGAGACCCGTGACCGCCGCATGGCCCAGCTCGTGGCGGACTGTGCCGCCGGCCGCCCGATCAAGCCGCTGAGCCACTGATCCAGCGCAAGGGCGTAACCACTGCCCGGTGGTGCTCGTTTCCCCGGGGACGCGCCCGGACGGGTGCGTCGTCTGACCGGACGGTGCGCAGGGTGCCGACCGGTGACCCCGAGGAGATCGCCTCATGCCGATCCGTCCCCTTGCCGCCCGGCCACGCCGGGCGCTGGCCCTCACCGCCACGGCGGCGCTGCTCGTCGGAGGGGTGGGTGCGGCCGCGGTCGCGGCCACGCCCTCGGAGGGGTCGGTGTCCGACACCTCGCCCTCCGCGCAGTGGACCGCCGGGCCGTTCGCCGCCCCCAACGTCACCGGGACCGCCGGGGACGTGACCTGCGGTCCGGGGCTGTGCGACGACTACGCGCTGCACGTCAGCACCCCAGCCGGGTACGGCGACACCCACCAGCTCACGGTCAAGGTCGGGTGGGGCAACACGGCCGCCGACTTCGACGTCTACCTGCTCGACAAGGCGGGCACGGTCGTCGGGTCCTCGGCCTCCAACGCCGACCCCGAGGTCATCCAGGTGCCGCCCACGAGCGGCGACTACACGGTCCGCGTCGTCCCGTTCAACCCGCTCGGCGAGTCGGTCACGGGGACTGCGGCTCTCACCGACATCCCGGCGAACCCCGCGCCGGGCACGGACACCCCGCCGACGTTCAGCCAGTACGGCGCGCCGCAGTCGTTCCCGCAGGCCCACAACGCCGGTGAGCCGTCGATCGGCAACAGCCACAAGACCGGGGCGACCTTCTACCAGGCGCTCTACGACACCTACAAGGCCACGTGGGACGACAGCGTCACCCCGTCGAAGGTGAGCTGGAGCAACGTCTCGGCAACCTCTGCGAACGGGTGCCCGACCGGCGGCACCACCTCGCTGGACCCGATCGGCTTCACCGACCCGGTGACCGGCCGCGTGTTCGAGAGCCAGCTCGCGGGCAAGACCTCGCTGATGTGCTTCTCCGACGACGACGGCAAGACGTGGTCGCCGAGCCAGGGCGGCGGCATCAACTCCGGTGTCGACCACCAGACGGTGGGCGGTGGCGCCTGGCCGGCCGGGGCGCTCGGCTCGCTGCCGACCAGCACCTACCCGCGGGCGGTCTACTACTGCAGCCAGGACGTGGCCGACGCCAGCTGCGCCTCCAGCCACGACGGTGGCACCACCTTCGGCCCGGCCGTCCCGATGTACTCCCTGCTCGACTGCGGCGGCCTGCACGGGCACGTCAAGGTCGCCCCCGACGGCACCGTCTACGTGCCCAACAAGGGCTGCGGCGCCAACCAGGGCGTGGCGGTCTCCGAGGACGGCGGCACCACGTGGTCGGTGCGCACCGACCCGGCCAGCACGCCCGGCGACTCCGACCCCAGCGTCGGCATCGGCGCCAACGGCACGGTCTACATGGGCTACCAGGCCGCCGACGGCACGCCCCGCGTCGCGGTGAGCCGGGACAAGGGCAAGACGTGGACCGACGACCAGAACGTCGGCGCCAGCCTGGGCGTCCACAACACGGTCTTCCCCGCCGTCGTCGCCGGCGACGACGACCGCGCCTCGTTCGCCTTCATCGGCACCACCACCGCCGGCAACTACCAGGACGCCACGAACTTCCACGGCGACTGGCACCTCTACGTCTCCACGACGTACGACGGCGGCAAGTCCTGGGTCACCGTCGACACCACGCCCACCGACCCGGTGCAGCGCGGCTCGATCTGCACCGGAGGCACCACCTGCGGCAACGACCGCAACCTGCTGGACTTCATGGATGCCACGGTCGACAAGGACGGCCGCGTGCTGGTCGGCTACGCCGACGGCTGCACCGGCGCCTGCGCGGCACCCGGTGGGGCGCAGAACTTCGACGCCTACGCGACCATCGCCCGCCAGCAGACCGGCAAGACGCTGTATGCCGCGAACGACCCCCTGCCCAACCTCACCCCGAGCTCGCTGTCGGTGAGCAAGGCCAGTGGGCTCTTCGTCCCGACCGCGACGCTGGCCAACACCGGCGGAGCGTCCGCCTCGGGTGCGGCGCTGCAGCTCGTGGTCGACGGGAAGGTCGTCTCGACCTCCGCGGCGAGCGACCTGGCCGCCGGCGCGAGCCGGACGGTCAGGTTCGCCGGGCTCAAGCTGGCCAAGGGCACGCACACCGTCCTGGTGGTGGCAGACCCGGCCAACACGGTCCGTGAGTCGGACGAGAGCGACAACCGGCGCTCGGTGACGGTGACGTCGTGATGCGAGGGAGTGCGGTCAGGGCTGGGGCAGGCGTCCTGGCCGGTGCCTCAGTCCTGCTGCTCGCCGGTGCGCTGACCGGGTGCGAGAACGCCGGGCAGAAGGCGATGGAGTCCACGGCCGAGCAGATGTCGGTCTGCGCCAGGGACGCCTCCGCGGTCGAGCTGCCGGCGGCGTTCCCGTCGAAGGCCGCGCTGCCGGACGGCTACGTCGTCACCCGCGTGGAGTCGCGCGCCGGCGGCCGCGTCGTCGTCACCGCGGTGTCGCCCAAGCCGTTCAGGCAGACGCTCAAGGACATGCAGGCCACCTATGCCCGCAACGGCTGGTCCTTGTCGGAAGGGGAGGTCGAGGCCGACGACGCCGAGTCCAACTTCTCCGGCAACGGGCTCAAGGGACGATGGGCGATCCGCGCGATGGACGCCTGCCAGGGCAACACCGCCGTGTCGCTGGTGACCGGCACGGCGGGCTGAGCACCGCCGCGGGTCACCCGACACAGCAGGGCCCCCGGTGCTCCACCGGGGGCCCTGACCTTGCGATATTGGTTAACCAAATGGTTAAGTGTGCTTCGTGAACGTGCACCTGACCTTTGCTGCGCTCGGAGACCCGACCCGCCGGGCGGTCGTCGAGCGGCTCACGCGCGGGGAGGCGACGGTGAGCGAGCTCGCCGCGCCGCACGAGATGAGCCTGCCCGCGGTCACCAAGCACCTGCGCGTGCTGGAGGACGCCGGTCTGCTCACGCGACGCAAGCAGGGCCGCACCGTCGTGTGCTCGCTCAACCAGGCTCCGCTCGCCGAGGCGGAGTCGTGGCTCGCCGACCGCAGGCGCCTCTGGAGCGCCAGCCTGGACCGCCTGGAGCGGTTCCTCACCGAGGAGAAGGACGCATGACCGCAGACACCACCGAGTCGACCATCGTCATGGAGCGCACGCTCGACGCGCCGATCACCCGGGTGTTCGCTGCCTGGACCGACCCCGCCCTGATGAGCCGGTGGTACTGCCCCAACCCCGCCTGGGAGATCGCCGTCGAGCGCGACCTGCGGGTCGGCGGGGACTACACGGTGTCCATGGGCCCGCACGACGTGGTCGGGCGTTACACGGCGATCGAGGAGCCCACCTTGCTCGAGTTCA
>DASSPC010000131.1:0-2404 GCA_035699865.1 Oryzihumus sp.
GGAGGCCGTCGAGATCGACCTCACGGCCCGGGCGCTGGGGCGCGACCGGGTGCTCGGGGTGGCCCTGCGGATGCTCGACTACGGCGTGTTCCGCACCGGCGGGGAGGCCTACGTGCAGGAGCACGGCACCCACGGCGTGGCTACGCTGCTGCGCGAGCACGTGTGCCTGCGCCGGGGCGAGGTCGTCTTCGAGTACACCGCCAAGGGCGGGCTGCAGCGCTCGGTCAGCCTGCGCGACGACAAGCTGGCGGCGGCCATCCGGGCGCTGCGGCGGGCGCGCTGCGACAGCGACCGGCTGCTGGTCTACCGGGACGGCCGCGCGTGGCGCGAGGTGCACGCCGACGACGTCAACGCCCGCTTCAAGGAGCTGGCCGGCGAGGACTACACCGTCAAGGACCTGCGCACGTGGCGGGCGACCGTGGTGGCGGCGGTCGCCCTGGCCCAGGCCGGACCGGCGGGCAGCAGGGCGGCCCGGGCCCGGGCCGAGCGGGCCGCCATGGAGCTGGTCGCCGAGGAGCTGGGCAACACCCCGGCGGTGGCGCGCCGGTCGTACGTGGACCCGCGGGTGGTCGAGCACTTCGGCGCCGGCCGGACGATCGCCGCGGCCCTCCAGCGGCTGGGCGGCCACGACCTGATGGTGCCCGAGGTGCGCCGGGGTGTGGAACGGGCGGTGGTGCGGCTCCTGGCCAGCCAGCCCCGCGGCTGAGCGGCCGCGGTTGGGCCCGGAGGCGATCGGGTACCTGCAGCGTGGGCGATGGTCGCCCTGCGGTTCCCACTACCTGCGACGGAGGGTCCCATGTCGACGGACGCGATCGTGCTGCTCAAGGACGACCACAAGGAAGTGCGCCAGCTGTTCCGCGAGTTCGAGCAGGCAGGCGAGAACGCCACCGCCAGCAAGGGGCAGCTGGTCAGGAAGATCATCGAGCTCCTGACCATCCACACCTACCTCGAGAACGAGGTCATGTATCCCGAGGTGCGGGCCCTCCTGCCGGACGTCGAGGACGACGTGCTCGAGTCCTACGAGGAGCATCACGTCGCCGATGTGCTGTGCATGGAGCTGTGGTCCCTGGAGCCTGATGACGAGCGGTTCGACGCCAAGACGACGGTGCTGATCGAGTCGGTACGCCACCACATGGACGAGGAGGAGCAGGAGTGGTTCCCCAAGGTGCGTGAGGGCCTGGGCCGCACCCAGCTGCAGGAGATCGGCGCGAGGATGCTCGAGCTCAAGGAGACGGCCCCGCGCAAGCCGACCCAGCCCAGCGCCCTGAAGAAGGCCATCGACGCCCTCATCTCCTGAACCCACGGCGCAGTTTGACCGGCGCCCCACCGGGTACGTGCTGCCCGGCGGCGGGCCGCCCCCTTCCCGCCCGGAAGCGGGGGCGGTCCGTCGTCCCGCCCTAGGCTGGCGCCATGACCCCCAGCCCGGCCCCGCCCGTCCCGCTGCCCGACCTCGTCCCGTCGCTGCGGGCCGACCTCGCGGCGGCCGGCTTCACGGTCGAGGGCATCGCGGCGGCGCTGGGCCCGGTGGCCAACGAGGCCCTCGGTCGTGAGCAGATGCTGCCGGCCGACCTCGCCACCCGGGACGCGGGCACGCCGCTGGCCACCCTGGTGCGCCTGTTCACGCTCGGCCGGCCCGTGCCGGCCGACGCCGTCTCCGCAGCGCTGCCGACGCTGGGGCTCGAGGGCCTGCAGCGGCTGGGGCTCGTGACCGCGGGTGAGGGCCAGGTCCGGGCCACGTGCGACCTGCACCCGCACGCCGACGAGGCGCACAGCTGGTGGGTGGCCTCGGACCTGTCCGAGATGGCGACCGGCGCCGCGCTGGCCCCCGACCACGTGCTGGGCATCGGTGGCGCGTCGACCACCCTGGCGGCCTGGACCCCGCGCCCGCGGGTCGACCGGGCGCTCGACATGGGCACGGGCTGCGGCGTCCAGGCACTGCACCTGTCCGGGCACGCCGGCTCGACCGTGGCGACCGACCTGTCCCGGCGCGCCCTGGACTTCGCCGCGTTCAACGCGGCCGTCAACGGCCTCGAGCTCGACCTGCGCTGCGGCAGCCTGTTCGAACCCGTTGCCGGACAACGCTTCCAGCTCATCGTCAGCAACCCGCCGTTCGTCATCACCCCGCGCGTCTCCGACGTCCCGCTGTTCGAGTACCGCGACGGCGGGCTCGCCGGCGACGCCCTCATCGAGGCCGTGGTGCGCACCATCGGCGAGCACCTCGAGCCCGGCGGCATCGGGCAGTTCCTCGGCAACTGGGAGGTCGCCGAGGGCGCCGACTGGCGTGACCGCGTCCGCGGCTGGCTGGAGGGCACGGGCCTGGACGCCTGGGTCATCCAGCGCGACGTGCAGGACCCGGCGCAGTACGCCGAGCTCTGGGCCCGCGACGGTGGCCACGTGCCGGGCA